>DASVLN010000586.1:0-7691 GCA_036384855.1 Burkholderiaceae bacterium
GCGAGCGCGAGCGCCAGCAGCCACGCCGGGTTCGCGGCGCCGCCGCCTCCGCCACCGCCGCTGCTTCCACCGCCGCCTGAGCCTCCGCCGGACGACGCGGTCCCGACGGTGACGGTCTTCGTCGTCGTGGAGGTTTGCCCATTCGAATCGGTGACGACCAGCTGGACGACGGCGGTCCCGTCGGACAGTCCGGTCAGCGTCACGCTGGGACCGGATGTTGCGCCAAGCGACGCTGCGGTCGATCCCGAATTGATCGACCAAGCGTAGCTCGCGATCGTACGGCCGGGATTGGCTACGGAGTCCGAACCGTTGATCGTCAGCGATCCGCCGGGCGCGATGCTCCACGTATCCTCGGAATTCGAGATCACGGCCGTGGTCACCGCCAGCGCCGCCGCGGCCGTCACCGCCCTCCCGGCGTCGAGCATGCCGGCACCGCACGTCGCCTTCGTGCAGTAGCACTCGAGTTGCCCCGTCGTGATGGTCGACGAGCACATCGGAGTACCTGCAGAACCACCCGTCGTGGGGAATTCTCGTGCTGTCGTCTGGAGTAGATTGACGATCTGCGCGTTGGTGAGGTTCGGCGCCACCGCAAGCATCAGGGCGACGGTACCTGAGACCATCGGTGCTGCGAAGCTGGTGCCGAGACTCGGATCCCCGAAGCTCGTGCTGTACGTTGGCGATCCGGGGCCGGTGGTGCCGGTGTTGCTGGTCGTCAGAATCGGGAACAGGCACGCATCGCTGGACGACGTGTTCACGCAATTGCCGCCCGGCGCAGAGATCGCGACCTCCGGGCCCAGGTCGGAGAAACCGACCTTGTCCCCGGCATTGCGCAACGCGCCGACCGCGATCACGATGGGCGTCTGATCGGTGTCGGACTGTGCCGGAACGCAATTGGCCGGCGTGACGACGGCGACGCCGCCCGCCTTGGCGTCACCGTTGCCCGCTGCAGCGACGACGACGACACCAGCATTGCGCAGGCGCGTCAGGCCATCGACATAGGCGCTACCGCAGGTTCCCTTCCCGCCTAGGCTCATGTTGATGACGCGCGCCGGATGAGCATTGGCGGGAACAGACGTGTCAGTGAGCAGGCCGGCCGCCCATAGCGCGCCGGCAATGATGTCAGAGTCGTAGCCGCCGCATTTGCCGAGGACACGAACCGGAACGAGCTTGGTGTCGTAGGCGGCACCTGCCATGCCGGTGCCGTTGTTGGTGGCCGCCGCCAGGATGCCTGCGGTCTGGGTACCGTGCCAACTGCTGTCCACGGGTCCGCCACCGTCGGCGCCGCAGCCCTTGAACTCTTTGTTGTCGACGGTGCCGGCATCCTCCGCGGCGGTGATCCAGTCGCCGGGGTCGGATGGGTCCGGGTCGGCCAATCCACCGTCGTTGGCGGTGAGTTCGCCGTCTGTGGTGGTGTAGCCCGTCTCGGTTCCCGCGGCGTAGCCGACAAAGTCGTAGCCGTACGCCGTCGACGCCGTGGTGCCGCTGAACGCAGAGGCGAAAACCTTGCTGTCGGCGGCACCAGGCGCGCTGCCGACAATGTCCGGATGACTGGTGATGCCGGTGTCAACGTCGGCGACA
This sequence comes from Burkholderiaceae bacterium, assembly GCA_036384855.1. Lineage (GTDB taxonomy): Bacteria > Pseudomonadota > Gammaproteobacteria > Burkholderiales > Burkholderiaceae_C > Scleromatobacter. The sequence goes on from DASVLN010000586.1 coordinate 1,579, forward strand.
ATGACGGCGCCAGAGCCGTGCGTGATCGCCCACGCCGGCTCGATGTTGATGCCCGAGACGTTGAGCAGGCCGCCCGAGTCCTCGGCCGCCGCGTTGGGCGTACGCAGGTACCACTGGCCCGCTACCGGCGTGGTCGTGGTCTGGTTGTCCGGATACAAGGGGTCGTTGACGGGCGCGGCTTGCACATAGCGGCGCTGGTCGACCTGAACCCACTCGACTTCGCTGTCCTGGGCGAGCGTCGCGGCCAACGTGGCCGAGTCGACGCCGTCGGCTTGGATCACCTGCGTCCGCTCGCCAAGCACCCTCCCGTCGTGAAGGCTCAGCCCGAGCCGCGATCCCATCGCGGACGCGACTTGCGGTCCGCCGTGCTGCGCAACCCGGGCGGCGGACATCACGGTCGCGCGCGCCTTGAGCTTGACGATCACCCGCCCATGGCTCGCAGACGGCGTGTGCGCGGGCGACCGGTGCACCGGCGCGTACTCGCCCGTGACCACCGCCGCGCCGAGCGCCGCGCTCACCGCGGCGCCCAGACAGGCTGCTCCCAGCAGCCGACTCATGCGTGCCATCGCACTCTCCGAAAAGTGAGGATCCCGGGCCCGTTCGCGTCTCCCGATCGTCGAGCAGTCTAGTGGAGACGCCTTTTCATCCGCGTTGCCGGATTGCGTCCCGCCCGACAAGCTGACGGCATGTTTGCGAACGGACGTGAGCGCGGAGCATATCCCGCGCCCGTGCGGCAGCCTGTCGGGACGCCAAAGAAAACGGCCCGCGCGCGGCGGGCCGTTGTCGACGGACGACGCTGCGGCCGGTCAGCCGGCGACGACGCGGGCCATCTCGAGCACCTTGTTCGAGTAGCCCCACTCGTTGTCGTACCAGGCCACGACCTTGACGAAGGTCTTGTCCAGCGAGATGCCGGCGTCGGCGTCGAACACCGAGGTGCGCGCCTCGCCGCGGAAGTCGGTCGAGACGACCTTCTCGTCGGTGTAGCCGAGCACGCCCTTCATCGCGCCCTCGGACGCGGCCTTCATCGCGTTGCAGATGTCCTCGTAGCTGGCTTCCTTGTTCAGCTCCACGGTCAGGTCGATCACCGAGACGTCGGAGGTCGGCACGCGGAAGGACATGCCCGTGAGCTTCTTGTTCAGCTCGGGGATCACCACGCCGACGGCCTTGGCAGCGCCGGTCGACGACGGGATGATGTTCTCGAGGATGCCGCGGCCGCCGCGCCAGTCCTTGTTGGACGGGCCGTCGACGGTCTTCTGCGTCGCGGTCGTCGCATGCACCGTGGTCATCAGGCCGCGCTTGATGCCGAACGCGTCGTTGAGCACCTTGGCGACGGGCGCCAGGCAGTTGGTCGTGCACGAGGCGTTCGAGATGATGGCCTGGCCCGCGTAGCTCTTGTCGTTGACGCCATAGACGAACATCGGCGTGTCGTCCTTGGAGGGCGCCGACATGATGACCTTCTTCGCGCCCGCGTCGAGGTGCTTCTGGCAGGTCTCCTTGGTCAGGAACAGGCCCGTCGACTCGACGACGACGTCCGCGCCGACCTCGCCCCACTTCAGCTCGGCCGGATCCTTGACGGCGGTCAGGCGGATGCGCTTGCCGTTGACGATCAGCGTGCCGTTGTCGACCGAGGCCTCGCCCTTGAAGCGGCCGTGGACCGAGTCGTGCTTGAGCATGTACAGCAGGTACTCCGGCTCGAGCAGGTCGTTGATCGCCACGACCTCGACGTCCTGGAAGTTCTGCACGGCGGCACGGAACACCATGCGCCCGATGCGGCCGAAGCCGTTGATGCCGATCTTGATGGTCATGTCGATGTCTCTCGTTGAAGTGAAGGAATCGTTGCGGGGGCGCGGGCCCCGAGTCTGCCCGCGCGCCGGTTACCGCGCGAGAACTTTTCGTGCCACGGCGACCACGTTGTCCGTCGTGAAGCCGAACAGCTTGAACAGCTCGGGGCCGGGCGCCGACTCGCCGAAGCGGTCGAGGCCGACCACCGCCGCGCAGCCGTACTTCCACCAGCCGTCGGTCACGCCGGCCTCGATGGCCACGCGCGGCACGCCGTCGGGCAGCACCCGGCGCTTGTAGTCCTCGGGCTGGCGGTCGAACACGCTGGTCGAGGGCACCGACACCACGCGCGTCGGGATCCTGAGCTTCGCCAGCTCGATCTGGGCCTGCATCGCCAGGTGCACCTCGGAGCCCGAGGCCATCAGCACGATCCTCGCCTTCTTGTCGAGGCCGGCCTCCGCGGGCTCGGCCAGCACGTAGGCGCCCTGGGTGATGACATCGGCGTCGGTCTTGGGCAGGTAGGGCAGGTTCTGGCGCGAGAGCAGCAACGCGCTGGGGCGGTGCTTCTGCACGAGGGCCATCGTCCACGCGACGGCGGTCTCGGTCGTGTCGGCCGGACGCCAGACGTCGAGGTTGGGGATCAGGCGCAGGCTCGCGGCGTGCTCGACGGACTGGTGCGTCGGGCCGTCCTCGCCGAGGCCGATCGAGTCGTGCGTGAACACGTGCACCACGCGGCGCTTCATGAGCGCGGCCATGCGGATCGCGTTGCGGCTGTAGTCGCTGAAGGTCAGGAACGTGCCGCCGTAGGGCACGTAGCCGCCGTGCAGCGCGACACCGTTCATGATCGCGGCCATGCCGAACTCGCGCACGCCGTAGTTGATGTGGCGGCCCTGGCGGCCCTCGGCGTCGCGCACGACGGCGCCCTCGTCGTCGAATCGCAGCGCGGGCGTGCTCTTCGTGTTGGTGAGGTTCGAGCCGGTCAGGTCGGCCGAGCCGCCCAGCAGCTCGGGCAGCGCGGCGGTGAACTGCTCCAGCGCGATCTGGCTCGCCTTGCGGGTGGCCACCGTCTCCGCCTTGTCGTGGGCGGCGCCGACGGCCTCGGCGGCGATCTCCGCGAAGTTGGCGGGCAGCTCGCCGGCCATGCGGCGCACGAGCTCCGCGGCGAGTTCGGGGAAATGCGCCTTGTAGGCGTCGAAGCGGGCGTTCCACTCGCTCTCGGCCTGCGCGCCCGACTTCCGGGCGTCCCAGGCGGCGTAGACCTCGGCCGGCACCTCGAACGGCGCGTGGTTCCAGCCCAGCGCCTTGCGGGTCGCGGCGACCTCGTCGGCGCCCAGCGCCTCGCCGTGCGCCTTGGACGTGCCGGCGCGGTTGGGCGAACCCTTGCCGATGACGGTCTTGCAGATGATCAGCGTCGGGCGCAGCGCGCTCTTGCGGGCCTCGGCGATCGCGGCGTCGACGAGGTCGATGTCGTGGCCGTCGACCTCGTCGATCACGTCCCAGCCGTAGGCGACGAAGCGCTGGCGCACGTCGTCGATGAACCAGGGCACGACGTGGCCGTCGATCGAGATGCCGTTGTCGTCGTAGATCGCGACCAGCTTGTTCAGGCGCCACGCGCCCGCGAGCGCGCAGGCCTCGTGGCTGATGCCTTCCATCATGCAGCCGTCGCCGAGGAAGACGTAGGTCATGTGGTCGACGACGTCGTGGCCGGGGCGGTTGAATTCGGAGGCGAGCAGCTTCTCCGCGAGCGCCATGCCCACGGCGTTGGCCAGGCCCTGGCCCAGCGGGCCGGTGGTCGTCTCGACGCCCGGAGTGACGTCGACCTCCGGATGGCCCGCGGTGCGGCTGTGGAGCTTGCGGAAGTTCTTCAGCTCGTCGATGGGCAGGTCGTAGCCGGTCAGGTGCAACAGCGCGTACTGCAGCATCGAGCCGTGGCCGTTGGACAGCACGAAGCGGTCGCGGTCGGCCCAGTGCGGGTTGGACGGGTTGTGGCGCAGGTGGCGGCTCCACAGCGCGACGGCGATGTCGGCCATGCCCATCGGCGCGCCGGGGTGGCCCGAGTTGGCGGCCTGCACCGCGTCCATCGCCAGCGCGCGGATCGCGTTGGCCATCAGCGTGGGCGTGGCCTGCACCGGGGCGGCGGTGGCGGCTTCGGGGGCGACGTCGGCGGTGGTCTCGGACATGGAGGCGTCTCTTTCGGCGGGGGCAACTGGCGGAACCCCTAATTTTGTCAGAATCGCGGGCACTGCCCTCAAACCGCGACCCGATCGCCCCCCGAACGCGCCAGAAGCGCCCGCCATCCATGAAGGCCCTGATCCTCGCCGCCGGTCGCGGCGAACGCATGCGTCCCCTGAGCGACCGCTGCCCCAAGCCGCTGCTGCCGGTGCGCGGCAAGCCGCTGATCGAGTGGCACCTCGAGGCGCTCGCGCGCGCGGGCGTGCGCGAGGTGGTCGTCAACACGGCTTGGCTGGAGGAGCAGTTCGAGCCCGCGCTCGGCGACGGCGCGCGCTGGGGCTTGAAGATCGCCTACTCGATGGAAGGCCGCGACCACGGCGGCGCGCTGGAGACGGCGGGCGGCATCGCCAAGGCGCTGCCGCTGCTGGGCGACGCGTTCTGGGTCGTCTCGGGCGACGTGTTCCTGCCCGGCTTCGCGTTCGCAGGCGCCGATGCCGAGGAGTTCGTCGCCAGCGGCGCGCTGGGCCAGCTCTGGCTGGCGCCGAACGCGCCCCATCATCCGGGCGGCGACTTCGGCATCGACGCGCACGGCCTCGCGAGCCGCGAGGCGCGGCCGAAGCGCACCTGGGCCAGCGTCGGCCTGTTCCGCGCCGCGCTGTTCGAGGACATCGTCCCGGGCACGGCGCTCGCGCTGCGGCCGAAGCTCGAGTTCGCGATCGACCGCGGCGCGCTGCGCGCGAAGCCGTGGGACGGCGCCTGGACGGACGTGGGCACGCCCGAGCGCCTCGCCGCGCTGCAGGACGCCGGCTGAGCGCGGGCGCACGACCGCCCGCTCGGGCCGGGGCTCAGGCCGACAGCGCCTTCGTCACCTCGTCGATGCGCGCCATCACCTCCGGCGTCAGCTTGTCGACCAGCGCCGCCGCCTGGAGGTTGTCCTGCAGCTGGCCGACGCTGGACGCGCCGGTGATCACGCTGCTCACGTGCGGGTTCCTCGCGGCCCAGGCGATGGCCAGCTGCGCGGTGGTGCCGCCGAGCTCGCGCGCGATCGGCTCGAGCTTCGCGACCGCGGCGTTCTTCGCCTGGTCGGTCAGCTGGTCGTGCAGGAAGGCCATGTTCTGCATCGCGCCGCGGCTGCCCGTCGGGATGCCCTGGCGGTACTTGCCGGTCAGCAGGCCCGAGGCGAGCGGGCTCCACGTCGTCAGGCCGAGGCCGATGTCCTCGTACAGGCGCGCGTATTCCTGCTCCACCTTCGCGCGGTGGAACAGGTGGTACTGCGGCTGCTCGACGACCGGCTTGTGCAGATGATGGCGCTCGGCGATCTCCCAGGCCGCGCGGATGTCCGACGCCGTCCACTCGCTGGTGCCCCAGTAGAGCGCCTTGCCCTGGGTGATCATGTCGCTCATCGCGCGCACGGTCTCCTCGACGGGCGTGTGCGGATCGCCGCGGTGGCAGTAGACGAGGTCGAGGTGCTCGAGCCCGAAGCGCTGGAGCGAGCCGTCGATCGCCTGCATCAGGTACTTGCGGTTGAGCGTGTTCCTGCGATTGACGCTCACGCCCTTCGGGTCGGGCAGGCCCCAGAAGAACTTGGTCGAGACGACGTAGTTCAGGCGCGGCCAGCCGAGCTTCCTCAGCGCCTCGCCCATCACCTCCTCGCTCTTGCCGCCGGCATAGGCCTCGGCGTTGTCGAAGAAGTTGACGCCGGCGTCGAACGCGGCGGCCATCATCTCGACGGCGGCGGACACGTCCACCTGGTTGGCGTAGGTCACCCACGAGCCGAGCGACAGCTGGCTCACCTGCAGGCCGGCGCGGCCCAGTCGGCGGTATTGCATCGATGCATCCTTCGGAGAGGCGGATCCGTTTTCGTCGCCCGGGTACCGACATGGCGCCCGGGCCTCGGGCCACAATAGCACCGGCATCCAATCCCTCGCCCCCATGGTGACAACGCACGACACCCATCGCACCGCCGCCCCGCGGCTGGCCGTCATCGGCGGCGGGCCGGTCGGCCTCGCGCTGGCGCTGCTCGCGCGCGAACGGCTGCCGGCCTGGTCGGTCAGCGTCTTCGACACCCGCCCCGCCGACAGGGACGTGAGCGGCGACCCGCGCACGCTCGCGCTCTCCCTGGGCAGCGTGCAGCTGCTCGAGCGCCTGCGCGCCTGGCCCGC
>DASVLN010000587.1:0-4803 GCA_036384855.1 Burkholderiaceae bacterium
CCGGCGCGAGCGCGCGGCCGGGCTTGTGCCACGCGTCGCCGGTGGGCAGCCAGACGAGCTCGTCCAGGCCGAGCTGCGCGAGGGCGGCGTCGGCGAGGGCCCGGTGCGCGAGGTGCGGCGGATCGAAGCTGCCGCCGAAGAGCCCCACGGCGCGTGGCGCCGGCGACGCGCAAGGCAGGGACGCGCTCAGGATGCGATCCAGTCGCGCGGACGCAGGAAGTCGGCGTACAGCCGCGCCTCGGGCGTGCCGTCCTCGGGCGACCACCGGTAGCGCCAGGCGGCCAGCGGCGGCATCGACATCAGGATCGCCTCCGTGCGCCCGCCCGACTGCAGCCCGAACAGCGTGCCGCGGTCCCACACCAGGTTGAACTCGACGTAGCGGCCGCGGCGGTAGGCCTGGAAATCGCGCTCGCGCTCGCCGTAGGGCAGCGCGCGGCGACGCTCGACGATCGGCAGGTAGGCCGCGAGGAAGGCGTCGCCCACCGCGCGCAGCATCGCGAAGCCGCCTTCGAAGCCGAGCTCGTCGACGTCGTCGAAGAAGATGCCGCCGATGCCGCGCGGCTCGTCGCGGTGCTTCAGGAAGAAGTACTCGTCGCACCAGGCCTTGAAGCGCGGGTACAGCGCCTCGCCGTGGGGCGCGAGCGCCTCGGCGCAGGTGCGGTGGAAGTGGCGGGCGTCGTCCTCGAAGCCGTTGTACGGCGTGAGATCCATGCCGCCGCCGAACCAGAACACCGGCGCGCCGTCCTGCGGGAAGGCGCAGAACAGGCGCACGTTCATGTGCACGGTCGGCACGTACGGATTGCGCGGATGGATCACCAGCGAGACGCCGACCGCCTCGAAGGCCGCGCCGGCAAGCTGCGGCCGCGCCGCGGTCGCCGAGGGCGGCAGCCTCTCGCCGCGCACGTGGCTGAAGTTGCAGCCGCCGCGCTCGACCAGCGCGCCGTCCTCGATGAGCCGCGACAGGCCGTCGCCCGTCAGCTTGCCGTCGGCGGGACGGGTCCAGCCGTCGCGCACGAACGTGCCGCCGTCGGCCGCCTCCAGGCTCGCGACGATGCGCTCCTGGAGATCGAGGAGGTAGGCGCGGACGGCCGCGACGTCGACCGCCGCCGCCGTACCCTCAGCGCTTGGCGATGGCACGATGGCCGATGTCCGTGCGGTGCTGCTGCCCATCGAAATGGATGTGGCGCAGCGCCTCGTACGCGCGCTGCTGCGCGCCGCGGGTGGAGTCGCCCAGCGCGGTCACGCACAGGACGCGGCCGCCGCTGGTGACGAGGCGGTCGCCGTCCAGCGTCGTTCCCGCGTGGAAGACGACCGCGTCGTCGGCCTCCGCCGGGATGCCCGTGACCGTATCGCCCCTGCGCGGCGACTCGGGATAGCCGCCCGCCGCCATCACGACGCCCAGCGCGACGCGGCGGTCCCACTGAAGCTCGACCTGGTCCAGCGTGCCGTCCGTCGCGTGCATCAGCACCTCGGCGAGGTCGCTCTTCAGGCGCATCAGGATGGGCTGCGTCTCGGGGTCGCCCATGCGGGTGTTGAACTCCAGCGTCTTCGGGTGGCCCTTGTCGTCGATCATGAGGCCGGCGTAGAGGAAGCCGGTGAACTCGATGCCGTCGCGCGCCATGCCCTCGACGGTCGGGACGATGATCTCGTGCATCACGCGCGCGTGCACGTTGGGCGTGACCACCGGCGCCGGCGAGTACGCGCCCATGCCCCCGGTGTTCGGGCCGGTGTCGCCGTCGGCCAGGCGCTTGTGGTCCTGGCTGGAGGCGAGCGCGACGACGTTCTTGCCGTCGACCATCACGATGAAGCTGGCCTCCTCGCCGGCGAGGAATTCCTCGATGACGACGCGCGGCACCGCGTGGCCGGAGGCGTCGGCGACGTGCTGCACGGCCAGGCCGCCCTCGGGCGCGAGCATCCAGTCGACGGCCTTGTGCGCCTCGTCCAGGCTCGTCGCGACGACCACGCCCTTGCCGGCCGCCAGGCCGTCGGCCTTCACGACGACGGGCGCGCCCATCTTCTCGACGAACGCGTGCGCGGCCGCCGCGTCGGTGAAGGTCTCGTAGGCGGCGGTCGGGATGCCGTGGCGCTTCATGAAGTTCTTCGAGAACGCCTTGGAGCTCTCGAGCTGCGCCGCCGCCTTCGTCGGCCCGAAGATGCGCAGGCCGCGCGCGCGGAACACGTCCACGACGCCGGCGGCCAGCGGGCCCTCCGGGCCGACGACCGTCAGCGTCACCTTCTCCGCGACGGCGAAGTCGGCGAGCTGCCGGGGGTCGGTGATGTCGACGTTGACGAGCCGCTTGTCCAGCGCCGTCCCGCCGTTGCCGGGCGCGACGAAGACGCGCTGCACGCGCTCGCTCTGCGCGAGCTTCCAGGCAAGCGCGTGCTCGCGCCCGCCGCTGCCGATCACAAGAACTTTCATGTCGATGTCTCAACTCGTCGATTGCGAAGGGCGCGAAGCGGCGGCACGAGCCAGGCGACAGCCGCGGAACCGGCTCCGCAGGGCCGCTGGGCGTGCCCCGTCGGGGGGAGGCGCCGAAGGCGCTTCGGGGGGGTCATAGGACCGCGTTGTGATAGACCTCCTGGACGTCGTCCAGGTCCTCGAGCGCGTCGAGCAGCTTCTGCATGCGCGCGCTGTCATCGCCGGCCAGGTCGACGGTGTTCTCGGCGCGCATCGTCACCTCGGCGACGTCGGGCGCCAGGCCCGCGGCCTCCAGCGCCGCCTTGACGGCCTCGAAGTCGCCCGGCGCGCTCAGCACCTCGATCGCGCCGTCCTCGCCGGTCACCACGTCCTCGGCGCCGGCCTCCAGCGCGACTTCCATGATCCTGTCCTCGGCCGCGCCCGGCGCGAAGATGAACTGCCCGACGTGCTTGAACTGGAACGACACCGAGCCGTCGGTGCCCATGTTGCCGCCGTACTTGGAGAACGCGTGGCGCACGTCCGCCACGGTGCGCACGCGGTTGTCGGTCATCGTGTCGACGATCACGGCGGCGCCGCCGATGCCGTAGCCCTCGTAGCGGATCTCCTCGTAGTTCACGCCCTCGAGGTTGCCGGTGGCCTTGTCGATGTTGCGCTTGACCGTGTCGGCCGGCAGGTTGACCGCCTTGGCCTTCTCGATGGCCAGCCGCAGGCGGGGATTGGCCGACGGGTCACCGCCGCCGGTGCGCGCGGCCACCATGATCTCGCGGATCACCCGCGTCCAGGCCTTGCCGCGCTTCTCGTCCTGTCGACCCTTGCGATGCTGGATGTTGGCCCATTTCGAGTGCCCGGCCATATGAGGAGCTCCTGGATGCGCGCGCCGCGGGCATGCCGTCACGGCCGCGGGCTGGGGAATTTGGGGAAACGCGCATTTTAGCCGGTGCCCGGGCCCGCGCGGCCGCCCGCCGGGACGCGGGCGCGGGCGGGACCGTCGTTGTCGCGGAAATGGTCATGCGGGAGGCTTCGTTGCCCGGCCGTCCGCCTGTGGCTAGACTGCCCCGCTCGGGCGCCCGACGCCCGCATCCGACCCATCCACGGAGAACAGCCATGACACTGCGCCTCGGCGACACCGCCCCCGACTTCGAGCAGGAATCCAGCGAAGGCACCATCCACTTCCACCAGTGGCTCGGCGACAGCTGGGGCGTCCTCTACTCGCACCCGGCCGACTTCACCCCCGTGTGCACCACCGAACTGGGCATGACGGCCAAGCTGGCCGACGAGTTCCGCAAGCGCAACGTGAAGGTCATCGCACTGTCGGTCGATCCGGTGGAACAGCACCGCAAGTGGATCGAGGACATCAACGACACCCAGAAGACCCAGGTCAACTTCCCGATCCTGGCCGATGCCGACAAGAAGGTGTCCAACCTCTACGACATGCTGCACCCGAACGCCAGCGCCACGGCGACCGTGCGCTCGGTCTTCGTCATCGACCCGAACAAGAAGATCCGCCTCACGCTGACCTACCCCGCCAGCACCGGCCGCAACTTCGACGAGATCCTGCGTGTCATCGACTCGCTGCAGCTGACCGACTCGCACAGCGTCGCCACGCCGGTGAACTGGAAGGACGGCGACCCGGTCGTCATCGTGCCCTCGCTGCAGGATCCCGAGGTGCTCAAGGCCAAGTTCCCGAAGGGCTGGGACGCGGTGCGCCCCTACCTGCGCCTGACGCCGCAGCCCAACAAGTGAGCCCCCCGCCGGCCGACGAAGCACATGCCGTTTGCTTCGTTGCGCCGCCCCGGGGCCGTCGCGACACTGGCCTCGCGCTCTCCGCAACGGGGGTGTGACGGGACGCCGGGGTTTGACGGGCCTCGGCGGGGTGGAGGGAGCGGGGCAGGCGCCTCGCTCCCTTTTCCCTTGCGCGCGGCCCTCGCGCTTCACCGCCGGCCGGCGGCCGGCGAGGTTTGCAGGCACACTGCCGCCCCATGGATCCGACCACCCCGGCTTCGCCCGCCCCCCTGCTCGTCGCCTGCCTGTGCGCGCAGTGGTGCCGCACCTGCGAGGCCTACCGCGAGACCTTCGCCGCCAGCCGCGACGCCTTCGCGCGCGCGCATCCGGGCGAGCTGCGCTTCGCGTGGGTCGACGTCGAGGACGAGTCCGAACTCGTCGGCGACCTCGACATCGAGGATTTCCCGACCGTCCTGATCGCCCGCGGCGCCCACGTGCTGTTCTTCGGCACCGTGATGCCGCACGCGCAGACGCTCGACCGCCTGGTGCGCAGTGCGCTCGAGGGCGCGCCGGCCCTGGCGCCGGAATCGCTCGCACCGGACGTGCGCGCGCTGCCGGGGCGGCTGGCGGATCGCGCGCCGCTGTGAGCTCCCGGCCTCAGG
>DASVLN010000588.1:0-5887 GCA_036384855.1 Burkholderiaceae bacterium
CATCGAGGACGCGTGCCCCGGCGGCGGCCGTCCGTCAGGCCGCGGCGCCCTGGCCGCCCTCCTCGCCCGGGGCCAGCACGAGCGTCAGCAGCGCGCTGGAATCCACCTGGGCGGTCACCGAATGCGGCACGCCGCCGGGCAGGAACAGCAGTTGGCCGGCGCCCAGCCGGTGCGTCGCGCCCTGCGCCTGGACGACGAGATCGCCCTCGAGGCAGTGCAGCGTCAACTCGCCCGCGACCCGGTGCTCGGGCAACGAGCGTCCGGCCGGCAGCACGAGCCGGATGACCTCGAGCTGCCGCGACTTGAACAGCGCCCGCGACGACTGCCCGGCGATCGAGGCGCCCAGCGGGCGGACGTCCCACGGTTGCGCGGGCTGCGCGTGTTCGAGGGCCATGGCGTGCTCCTTGCGTGGATGGCTCGCGACGACTATAGGCCTCGCCGGGACGACCGCGCCGGCAGGCGAGTCTTCGGCGGCGGAAGGTGCGCGGCACGCGGGCCTCGGGCGCAGATCCGCGGGCACCGCGGCACTGGCCGGCCCGCAATGCAGAAAGCCCGGACGAGCCGGGCTTTCGGGGCGTTCGACGCGTCCCGCGGGACGCGGCCGATCAGGCCAGCTTTTCCTTGATGCGCGCCGACTTGCCCGAGCGCTCGCGCAGGTAGTACAGCTTGGCGCGGCGGACGTCGCCGCGGCGCTTGACCTCGATCGAGGCGATCAGCGGGCTGTACAGTTGGAACGTGCGCTCCACGCCTTCGCCGCTGGAGATCTTGCGCACGATGAAGTTCGAGTTCAGGCCGCGGTTGCGACGCGAGATCACGACGCCTTCGTAGGCCTGGACGCGCTTGCGCGTGCCTTCGACGACGTTGACGTTGACGATCACCGTGTCGCCGGGGGCGAACGTCGGGATGTTCTTGCCGAGACGGGCAATCTCTTCCTTCTCGAGGGTAGCGATCAGATCCATGGGATGCTTTCGGTTCGTCGGTTCTTGCCGGCGCACTATTGCTCGGAGTGCAGCACTGGAGTCCGTCCAGGCGCCAGGACGGCACGGAGTCCGTCGCTGATCGGCTGCTTCTGCCCGGCAGAGGAACAGAGCCCGCGATTATAGCGTGCCGGGCGCCAGGTTGGCGAGAAACTTCTCGTCCGCCTTGGTCAGCCGACCCGCCGCTCGGGCGGCGGCGATCAGGTCGGGGCGGCGCTCGGCGGTCAGCCTCAGGGACTGCTCGCGGCGCCAGCGCGCGATGTCGGCGTGGTGGCCGGACAGCAGCACCGCCGGCACCGGCACCTCGCCCGCGGACGTGGCGAGCACCTCGGGCCGGCTGTAGTGCGGGCAGTCGAGCAGGCCGTGCTCGAAGCTGTCCTGCAAGTGCGACTGCTCGTCGCCCAGCACGCCCGGCTGCAGGCGGGCGATCGCGTCGAGCAGCGTCATCGCCGGCAGCTCGCCGCCGGACAGCACGAAGTCGCCCAGGCTCAGCTCGACGTCGACGCGGCGGTCGACGACGCGCTGGTCGACGCCCTCGTAGCGCCCGCACACCAGCACCGCACCGGGGCCGGCAGCCCACTCGCGCACGAGCGCCTGGTCGATGCGCCGGCCGGTGGGCGTGAACAGCACGACCGGCCCCGCGGGCGCGCCCGCGTCGGCGCGTGCGCGCGCGACGGCGTCGAGCGCGCGTTCCAGCGGCTCGGCCAGCATCACCATCCCGGGGCCGCCGCCGAACGGACGGTCGTCGACGCGACGGTAGTTGCCGTCCGCGTGATCGCGCAGGTTCCACAGCCGGACGTCGACCTGGCGCGACTCGAACGCGCGCCGCGTCACGCCCTGCGCGAGGAAGGGTGCGAACAGGTCGGGAAACAGCGTGACGACGTCGAAGCGCATGCGGCGCCCCAGGCGATCAGAAATCGAGGCCCCAGTCGACGACGATGCGCCGGCCGGGCATGTCGACCTGGTCGACGTAGGCCTCGACGAAGGGAATGAGGCGCTCCTCGGCGGCGGCGTCGCTCGCGGGGGCGCCCGACTTCGCGGCGTCCGGCGCGGCGGCGGCGGACGCCTCGGCGGGCGGTTGCACGCGCAGCACGCAGTGCGGGCCGGTGTCGATCAGGCCGACGACCTCGCCGAGCGCCGCGCCGTCGCGGTTGACGACGGACAGGCCGATCAGGTCGACCCAGTAGAACTCGTCCTCGTCGGGCGCCGGGAAGCTGGCGCGCGAGACGAAGATGCGCACGCCCTTCATCGCCTCGGCGGCGTCGCGGTCGGGGATCTCGGGCGCGGTGGCGACGATCGCGTCGCCCTGGTCGCGCACGCCCTTGACGTGCAGCGCGACGGGCAGCGGCGCGGCGAGCGCGGCCCGTTGCGCGAGTGTCTTGCGGGAGGAAGCGGCCGCGGGAGCAGGCTTGGCCGCGGTGGCGGCGGCGGTCCTGGCGGACGGCGGCTTCGCGCTCTCGGCCGGCTTCAGGAACCAGCGCTTGGCGGAGAACAGGGCCTGTGGATCCGCGGCGAAGGGCGCCACCTTGATGCCGCCCTTGATGCCCCAGGCGCCGAGGATGCGGCCGACCTCGACCGCGTCCTCGGGCCAGGACAGGTCTTCCGCGCGCTCGTCAGCCGTCATCGAAGCAAGCGCGCGGAAGCGATCGGCCGATCAGGCCGCGGCCGGAGCGGCGGCGACCTTCTTGGCGGCCTGGTCCAGCAGGCGCTCGACCGTCGGGGACGCCTGGGCGCCGACGCCCTTCCAGTAGGTCACGCGATCGAAGACGACGCGCAGGCCTTCCTCGTTGACATGCGCCACCGGGTTGTAGAAACCCACGCGCTCGAGGTAGCGGCCGTCGCGGCGCTCGCGCGAGTCGGCGACGACGATGTTGTAGAACGGACGCTTCTTGGAGCCGCCGCGGGCAAGTCGGATCACGACCATGATGTTCCAATCGATTTGTCGGGTGTGCTCGCCGGGCCAGGGAGACACGCAAGGCCGGGACGAACTGCAAGTCCCGCGGCCGAAGCGCGCGGGACGACTCCTCCGGCACCGTTAGATCACGCCGACGTTCCTGCAACGACGGATGCTTTGGACGCCAGTCCGCGCGAAGGGTCAGTTCGCAAGCTCCAGGCAAGAGGTCGGCCGACGCCGAAAACCGCGCATTATAAACTGAACGTCCGCCATGTCCAGGATGGCAGCGTCCGGCCACGGGCCGGGCTTGTCGAGCCTCCAACATATCGGACAAACTCTCCACCATGCAAGAACAGTTCGCCTCCTCCTCGCCGCTGGTGCTGCGCGCCGGTACCGATGCCGACGTCGCCGCCTGCGCCGCGATCTACCGCGAGGCCGTGCGCAACGGCACGGGCACCTTCGAGCTCGACGAACCCGACGACGCCGAGATGGCGCGCCGCCGGGAGGCGATCCTGGCGCAGGGCCTGCCCTGGCTGGTCGCCGAGCGCGACGGCGGCGTCCTGGGCTACGCCTACGCCAACCAGTTCCGGCCGCGGCGCGCCTATCGCTTCTGCGTCGAGGACTCGATCTACCTCGACCCCGCCGCGCGCGGCCAGGGGGTCGGTCGGCTGCTGCTGGCCGAGCTGCTCGCGCGCTGCGAGGCGCTGGGCATCCGCCAGGTGCTGGCGGTGATCGGCGACTCGGCCAACGCGGGCTCGATCGCCGTCCACCGCGCCTGCGGCTTCGTGGACGCCGGCAAGTTCGAGGCGGCGGGCTGGAAGTTCGACCGCTGGCTGGACGTCGTGCTGATGCAGCGCCGCCTGGGCGCCGGCGCGGCGACGGCGCCGGTCGAACGCGGGCACGTGGCGTGAACGCCGCCTCGCCCGAACTCGCGGCGCGCGTGCGCGATCCGGCGGAGGTGCCGTCCAAGACGCTCGCGACCTGGATCGCGGTGGCCGGCGGGGCCATCGGCCTGCACCACTTCTACCTGCACGGCTGGCGCACGCGGCTCGGCTGGCTCTATCCGCTGCCGACGCTGATCGGCCTGTTCGGCGTGCTGCGCATGCGTGGGCAGGGCGTCGACGACCGGCTCTCGTGGCTGCTGATCCCGTGGCTCGGGCTGACGATCTCCGCCGGCATGCTCTGCGCGATCGTGATCGGCCTGACGTCGGACGCGCGGTGGGCGCGTCGCTGGGCCGTCGAGCCCCCGCAGCCCGCGCCGCCGCCCGACGAGGACGACGAGTCGCCGCCCGGCCTCGTGCGCACGGGCTGGGCGCCGGTCCTGGGCGTGATCCTCGCGCTCATGATCGGCGGCGGCGTGCTGATGGGCACGATCGCGTTCACGGTGCAGAAGATCTTCGAGTGGTGAGCCGCGCGAGCTCGCGCTTCGTCGGCCCCTGGTCGAGCCTCACCTCGTCGGCGAGGAAGTCCAGCAGCGCCCGCACCCGCGTCGGCAGGTGCCCGCCGGCGCCGATGAAGACGGCGTGGAAGTCCTCGGTGTCGCCCGGGTTGAAGTCCTCGAGCACCACCTGCAGCCGGCGGGCGAGCACGTCCTCGCGCAGCATGAACCACGCGAGGCGCACGAGGCCGCCGCCGGCCAGCGCGGTGCGGCGCAGCGCGTCGCCGTCGCTCAGGCGGATGTTGCCGTCGACCGGCACGTTGACCGGCGCGCCGTCGACGACGAAGGGCCAGCCCTCCAGCGCCCGCGCGTAGTTGAAGCCGATGCGGTTGTGGTGCGCGAGATCCTCGGGCCGGCGCGGCACGCCCGCGCGGGCGAGGTAGGCCGGCGAGCCCGCGACGACCCAGCGCGTGTGTCCCAGCTTGCGCGCGACCAGGCGCGAGTCCTTCATCGGCCCGCCGCGGATCGCGACGTCGGTGCGCTTCTCGAGCAGGTCGACCACCTCGTCGGTGAGCACGACGTCCAGCGTGATCTCGGGATGGCGCTCCAGGAAGCGCGGCAGCAGCGGCAGCAGCACGTGCACGCCGAAGGGCACGTTGGTGTTGACCGAGACCCGGCCCCGCGGCGCCGCGGCCGAGGCGGCGAGACGCTCCGCTTCGTCGATGTCGGCGAGCACGCGGCGGCTGCGCTCGTAGAAGACGCAGCCCTCCGCGGTGAGCTGCAACGCGCGCGTGGAGCGCTGCAGCAGCCGCGTGCCCAGGCGCGCCTCGAGCCGCGCGACCAGCTTGCTGACCGCCGACGGCGTCATCCCGAGGGCGCGCGCCGCCGCCGAGAAGCCGCCCGCCTCGACGGCATGCACGAACACCTCCATCTCGGCGGCGCGGTTGACGTCCTGGCGGCTCATCGCGCCGTCCTCGACCTGTGACTTGGATTCATGGATGGATGTCCCGCGGGCAGTCTAGTCGCAGGCGGGCGGCGCCGCCAGCATCGGGGCATCGCCATCGAACCCTCGAAGACAAGGAAACGGACATGCCGCTCGCCCTCTACGCGTTGACGGTCGGTGCCTTCGGCATCGGCGTCACGGAATTCGTCATCATGGGACTGCTGCCCCAGGTCGCCGCCGGCTTCGGCGTCTCGCTGGAGGCGGCCGGCGCGCTGATCTCGGGCTATGCGCTGGGCGTCGTGGTCGGCGCGCCGGTGCTGACCGTCGCCACGCGCGCGTGGCCGCGCAAGACGGTGCTGCTCGCATTGATGGCCGTCTTCACGGTCGGCAACGCGCTGTGCGCGCTCGCGCCGAGCTACGGGCTGCTGATGGTGGCGCGCGTGCTGACCTCGTTCGCGCACGGCAGCTTCTTCGGCGTCGGCTCGGTCGTCGCGGCCGGGCTCGTGGCGCCGAACCGGCGCGCCTCGGCGATCGCGGCGATGTTCACCGGCCTCACGCTCGCCAACGTGCTGGGCGTGCCCTTCGGCACCTGGCTCGGCCAGGCGCTGGGCTGGCGCGCGACCTTCGAGGCCGTCGCCGTCGTCGGGGCGCTCGCGCTGGCGGTGATCGCGCTGGCCGTGCCGCGCGACACCGCG
>DASVLN010000589.1:0-1953 GCA_036384855.1 Burkholderiaceae bacterium
GATGCCGCGCGCCAGGGCCGCGTCGACCTCAACGACCGCACCAACCTCGCCCGCACGCTGTCGTCGATGCTGTCGGTGGGCACCGGCGCATCGATCGGGCGCGAGGGCGCGATGGTGCAGCTCTCGGCCTGGGCGAGCGCCCGGCTGTCGCGCCTCGTGCCGATCGCGCCGGAGCGCCGCAGCGCGCTGCTCGTGTGCGGCATCGCGGCGGGCATCGCGTCGGCCTACCGGGCGCCGGTCGCCGGCGTCGTCTTCGTGCTGGAACTCGCGCTCGGCTTCTTCGCGCGCCATACGGTCGCGCCGGTGCTGATCGCCTCGGGCACCGCGAGCGCACTCGTCTACGTGCTGGTCGACTCGCACCCGCTGTACGCCGTCGCGCCCGTGACCATGCTGCCGTCCAGCCTCGGCTTCGCGCTCGTGGCGGGCGTGCTGTTCGGCGGGCTGGGCTGGGGCTTCCTGCGCCTGGTCGAGCGCAGCCGCGAGCTGTTCGCGCGCGTGCGCTCGCCGGCGCTGCGGCTGGGCCTGGGCGGACTGCTGGTGGGCGTGCTGTCGGCCTTCGTGCCCGAAGTCTGGGGCAACGGCTACAGCGTGATCGGCGAGGCGCTGGCCGGCACGAACACGTGGCAGTGGCTCGCGCTGGTGCTGATCACCAAGGTCGTCGCGACGTCGTGGAGCTCGGGCAGCGGCACGGTGGGCGGCATGTTCACGCCGTCGCTGTTCGTCGGCGCGGCGGCGGGTGGCGTGCTCGCGCAGGTGGCGGCGCTGTGGCTGCCCACGGCATGGATCGGCGACCCGCATTCGCTGGTCGTGATCGGCATGGCCGCGGTGCTGGCCGCCGTCACGCATGCACCGCTGATGGCCATCACGATGGTGCTGGAGATGACCAACGAGTTCCAGCTCACCGTGCCCGTGATGCTCGCCTGCGGGATCGCCTACGCCATGAGCACGCGCTTCGGCACCAAGCCGCTGTACGGCAACCCGATCGAGGCGGCGCGCAAGCCGTCGGACTGAGTCGCGGTCGCGCTCCCGTCGAGCGGCGAAGCCGCATGGATGAACGACCCGCCTCCGCGGGTCCGTCGATTGCCGGTCCATGGTGCAGCGCCGCCGCGCCCGGGCGCCTCCTGCGACGCCGCCGCTCCCCCGAGCGGTCGCGTGCGTGCGCTGCCTCGTCTTTCCGGATGGCACGCGCGCGCGAGACGCGCGCACTCGCGAGGGCTGCTCCATGACCCAGAAGAACCTTCCGCGCGCGGCGATCGCCGCCGCGCTCTCGAGCCTCGCGCTGGCGGCCACGCCGCTGGCGCATGCGCAGATCTCCATCGGCGTGGGCATCAACATCGCGCCGCCGCCGCTGCCCTACTACGTGCAGCCGCCCATCCCGGGCGACGGCTACATCTGGACGCCGGGCTACTGGAGCTGGGATCCGGCCACCGGCGACTACGTCTGGGTGCCGGGCACCTGGGTGCTGCCGCCCGCGGTGGGCCTGCTGTGGACGCCGGGCTACTGGGCGTTCTACGGCGGGGGCTATCGCTGGCACCGCGGGTACTGGGGTCCGCACGTCGGCTACTACGGCGGCATCAACTACGGGTACGGGTATGGCGGCCACGGCTACGCCGGCGGGCACTGGGATCGCGGGCACTTCGCCTACAACCGCGCCGTCAACAACGTCCCGGAGGGCCGTGTCCACGCTGCCTACGGCCGCCCGATGGCGGTGCGGCCGATGCCGGCGCACGACAGCTTCAACGGCCACGGCTCGCACTTCACCGCGCCGCCGACGGCCGCCGAGCGCCGCTTCGAGGGCGCCCGGCACGGCCAGCCCACGCCCGAGCAGGTCGAGCACGAGCATCGCGCCGTCGCCACGCCGGAGCAGCGCATGGCCAACAACCACGGCATGCCGCCGATCGCCGCGACGCCGCGGCCGTCGGGCTTCGGCGAGCCGGGCTTCGAGCGCGGCCG
>DASVLN010000590.1:0-5773 GCA_036384855.1 Burkholderiaceae bacterium
CGCGGCCGAGCGCACGCTGCGCGTCCTGCTGCGCGAGCTGCCCGTCCGGCAGGCGGCCGCGCTGGCGGCCGAGCTCTGCGACATGCCGCGCAAGCGGCTCTACGCGCAGGCCCTGGCCTGGAAGGGCGAGGGCGAGGACGACGCGGGCGAGTGAGCGCCTGCCCCGCCCAGGGGGCTCAGCGATAGTCCGCGCGGCCGTTGTGCTTCTCGTGCGAGATGTCCTCGCTCAGGCGGTCCTGCATCAGGCGGACCTGCTCGCGCTCGCCGCGCGTCACGACGCCGTCGCGCTTGTTGCGCCACTCGACGTGACGGATGCGCTCCTGCTCGCGCCGCAGGTGCTCGACCTCGCGCGGCGTCAGGCTGCCGCTCGCCCGCCCCTGCTCGATGCGGGCGGCAAGCTCGCCGTCGCGCGCGTCCTCGCGGAAGGTGCCCTGCGCGAAGCTCGCGCCGGCCACCAGGGCGAGGGCCGCGACGGCCAGGGTCTTGTGCATCTTGTGTCGGGACATGTCAGACTCCTTCTTCGTTCGGGCCATGGCCATGCCGGGGGCGTTGCGCCGCCGGCGGCCCCTGCGCCCGAAATGAGTTAAGTTCCATGAGCCTCGCCGGCACTGCCGGCTTGGTCTCTTTTTGGCAATCCAGGAGCCCGCCTTGATCACCCGCGAACCCACGCTCGAACGCCTTGCCATCGCCGAGGGCCTCCTGCTCGAACCCTTCGGCCTGGCCGAGTCCGACCTCGCCGCGACCCTGGCCGCGATGGGCGAGCACCGGATCGACGACGCCGACCTCTACTTCCAGACCACCCGCCACGAGGGCTGGAGCCTCGAGGAAGGCATCGTCAAGAGCGGCAGCTTCTCGATCGACCAGGGCGTGGGCGTGCGCGCGGTCTCGGGCGAGAAGACGGCGTTCGCGTACTCCGACGACATCTCGGCCGCGTCGCTGATGGACGCCGCCCGCACGGTGCGCGCGATCGGCGCGGCCGGGCAGAGCCGGCGCGTGAAGCTGCAGACGAAGACGAAGGTGTCGCCGAGCCGGCTGCTCTACGGCACCGCGGATCCGATCGCGACGCTCGACAGCACCCAGAAGGTCGCGCTGCTCGAGCGCGTCGAGAAGATGGCGCGTGCCCGCGACCCGCGCATCGTGCAGGTGATGGCCGGGCTCGCGGCCGAGCACGATGTCGTGCTGGTCGCGCGCGCGGACGGCACGCGCGCGGCCGACGTGCGGCCGCTGGTGCGCCTGTCCATCACCGTGATCGCCGAGCAGAACGGCCGCCGCGAGACCGGCTCGGGCGGCGGCGGCGGCCGCTTCGGCCTGGGCTACTTCACCGAGGGCATGCTGTCGAAGTACGTCGACCAGGCCGTCAACGCGGCGCTCACCAACCTCGAGTCGCGCCCCGCGCCCGCGGGCGAGATGACCGTGGTGCTCGGCCCCGGCTGGCCTGGCGTGCTGCTGCACGAGGCGGTCGGCCACGGCCTGGAGGGGGACTTCAACCGCAAGGGCTCGAGCACCTTCGCCGGCCGCATCGGCAAGCGCGTCGCGGCCAAGGGCGTCACCGTGCTGGACGACGGCACGATCGCGGACCGCCGCGGCTCGCTCAACGTCGACGACGAGGGCAACGCGAGCCAGCGCAACGTGCTGATCGAGGACGGCATCCTGCGCGGCTACATCCAGGACTCGCTCAACGCGCGCCTGATGGGCGTCAAGCCCACCGGCAACGGCCGCCGGGAGAGCTACGCCCACACGCCGATGCCGCGCATGACCAACACCTACATGCTGGCCGGCGACAAGCCGCCCGAGGAGATCGTCGCCTCGATCCGGCGCGGGCTGTACGCGACCAACTTCGGCGGCGGCCAGGTCGACATCACGAGCGGCAAGTTCGTGTTCTCGGCCAGCGAGGCCTATTGGGTCGAGAACGGCCGCATCCAGTATCCGGTCAAGGGCGCGACGCTGATCGGCAACGGACCCGACGCGCTGACCCGCATCTCGATGATCGGCAACGACCTCGAGCTCGACTCCGGCGTCGGCGTCTGCGGCAAGGAGGGCCAGAGCGTGCCCGTCGGCGTCGGCCAGCCGACGCTGCGCATCGACGGGCTGGTCGTCGGCGGCACGGCATGACGAAGCGACGCTTGACCCGGCGCGAAGCGCGCGCCGGGACGAGCCGTGCTACATTGCGGCGTCCATGAACACGTCCCGCTTCTTCTTCGCGTACTTTTGGTTCTCGCCCCGTCAGGTGGCTGGAGAGGCAATCGCACGCTGAAGCGAACGAGACCCCCGAAAGACCGCCGGCCAACCCCGGCGGTTTTTTTTCGCCGGACGAGGCCTCGAAACTCCCTGGAGCCGAACCGATGACGAATCCGAAGCACCCCGGCGAAGCCCGCCACGGCCTGTCGCTCAGCGAGCGCACCAGCGACACCGACGACCAGCGCATCCGCGACGTGACGCCGCTGCCGCCGCCCGAGCACCTGATCCGCTTCTTCCCGATCGCGGGCACGCCCGTCGAGGGGCTGGTCGGCGACACCCGCGCCGCCGTGCGCCGGATCCTCTCGGGCGAGGACGACCGCCTGCTCGTCGTCATCGGGCCCTGCTCGATCCACGATCCCGCCGCCGCGCTGGACTACGCGCGCCGCCTGAGGGCCGAGCGCGAGAAGCACGCCGGCACGCTCGAGATCGTGATGCGCGTGTACTTCGAGAAGCCCCGCACCACCGTCGGCTGGAAAGGCCTGATCAATGACCCGTACCTCGACGAGAGCTACCGCATCCACGAAGGCCTGCGGATCGCGCGCCAGCTGCTGCTCGACATCAACCGGCTCGGCGTGCCGGCGGCCGGCGAGTTCCTCGACACGATCTCGCCGCAGTACATCGGCGACCTGATCAGCTGGGGGGCGATCGGCGCCCGCACGACCGAGAGCCAGGTGCACCGCGAGCTCGCGTCAGGCCTGTCGGCGCCGGTGGGCTTCAAGAACGGCACCGACGGCAACCTGAAGATCGCCATCGACGCCATCCAGGCCGCGGCCCGGCCGCACCATTTCCTCTCGGTGCACAAGAACGGCCAGGTCGCGATCGTGCAGACCGGCGGCAACGAGGACTGCCACGTCATCCTGCGCGGCGGCAGGCAGCCCAACTACGACGCCGCCAGCGTCGCCGCGGCCTGCCGGGAGCTCGAGGCCGCCAAGCTGGACTGCAAGGTGATGATCGACTTCAGCCACGCCAACAGCGAGAAGAAGTTCGAGCGCCAGGTCGCGGTCGCGCGCGACGTCGCAGACCAGGTCGCCTCGGGCAACGGCTGCATCTTCGGCGTGATGGTCGAGAGCCACCTCCACGGCGGCGCGCAGAAGTTCACGCCGGGCAAGGACGATCCGGCGACGCTCGAATACGGCAAGAGCATCACCGACGGCTGCATCGGCTGGGACGACTCGCTGGCCGTGCTGGAGACGCTCGGGCAGGCCGTGCTGGCGCGGCGCGCGGCCCGCGGTTGAGGGCGCGCGTGCCGCCTCAGGCGACGTCGGGGTCGAGGTTGCGCGCGAGCTTCTCGCTCTTCCAATAGACGTCGTCGCCGCCCAGGCCGTCGAGGTTGGCGCGGTTGAGGACGCGCGCGAGGACGAACAGCAGGTCCGACAGCCGGTTCAGGAACAGCCGCGGCGCCGGGTTGACCGCGTCGGCCGCGGCCAGCGTCACGACCGCGCGCTCGGCGCGCCGCGCCACCGCGCGCGCGACGTGCGCGAGCGCCGCGCTGCGCGTGCCCGCCGGCAGGATGAACTCGGCCAGGCGAGGCAGCGTCGCGTTGTGGCGCGCCAACGCGTCGTCCAGCAGCGCGACCGCGTCGTCCTTGAGCAGCGTGTAGCCCGGGATCGAGAGCTCGCCGCCGAGGTTGAACAGCTCGTGCTGCACGGTCACGAGCAGCGTGCGCACGTCATCCGGCAGGGGCTCGGCGAGCAGCACGCCCAGGTGCGAGTTCAGCTCGTCGACGTCGCCCATCGCGGCGATGCGCAGGTGGCTCTTGGGCACGCGCGAGCCGTCGCCGAGACCGGTCGTGCCGTCGTCGCCGGTGCGGGTGGCGATCTGGGAGAGGCGATTGGACATGGCGTGCAGTGTAGGCCACGGGTGCGGCATGCGAACCCGCCGCTGCGAGGCGACGGCCGCGGGCGTAGACTGGCCCGCGGCGTCCGCCCGCGCGACGGGCGCGCTGCAGGAGCCGCCATGAACACCGCCGCCGATTTCGCCCCCGCCCTCGCCCCGCGCCCGATGCCGCCCGAGATGGCGCATGCGCTGGGCGCGCACTTCGGGGCTCGCTACGTCACGTCGATGGCGGTGCGGGAGCAGCACGGGCGCGACGAGTCGCCGATCGATGCGCCGCCGCCCGAGGCCGTCGTGTTCTGCGAGAGCACGGCGGACGTCGCCTTCGTCGTCAAGCAGGCCGCGACGCATCGCGTGCCGGTCATCCCGTACGGCGCGGGTTCGTCGCTCGAGGGCCACCTGCTCGCGGTGCAGGGCGGCGTGAGCGTCGACGTCTCGCGCATGGACGCGGTGCTGCAGCTCAACGCCGAGGACCTCACCGTGACCGTCCAGGCCGGCGTGACGCGCATGCAGCTCAATCGCGAGATCAAGGACTCGGGCCTGTTCTTCCCGATCGACCCGGGCGCGGACGCGACGATCGGCGGCATGTCGGCCACGCGCGCGTCGGGCACGAACGCGGTGCGCTACGGCACGATGCGCGAGAACGTGCTCGCGCTGACGGTGGTGACGCCATCGGGCGAGGTGATCCGCACCGGCACCCGCGCGCGCAAGTCGAGCGCGGGCTACGACCTCACGCGGCTGGTCGTTGGCAGCGAGGGCACGCTGGGCGTGATCACCGAGGTCACGCTGCGGCTGCACCCGCTGCCGGAGGCGGTGTCGGCGGCGATCTGCTCGTTCGCCGACGTGCGCGCGGCGGTCGACACGGTCATCGAGATCATCCAGGTCGGCGTGCCGATCGCGCGCTGCGAGCTGCTCGACGCCAATGCCGTCCGGGCGGTCAACGCGCACGACAAGCTGGGCCTGGCCGAGACGCCGATGCTGCTGATGGAGTTCCACGGCAGCGACTCCGGCGTAGCGGAGCAGGCGGCGACGGTGCAGGCGCTGGCCGCGGGCCACGGCGGCACCGCGTTCCAGTGGGCCACGACGCCCGAGGAACGCACGCGCCTGTGGACGGCGCGCCACCACGCCTTCCTCTCGGGGCTGCAGATGCGCCCCGGCTGCCGCGCGGTCACGACCGACTGCTGCGTGCCGATCTCGCGCCTGGCCGATGCGGTGACCCAGGCGCTCGCGGAAGCCGACGCCGCCGGCATGCCGCACTTCCTGGTCGGCCACGTGGGCGACGGCAACTTCCACGTCGCCTACCTGATCGACCCGGACGAGCCGAAGGATCGCGCGACCGCTGAGCGCCTGAACCACGCGCTCGTGCAGCGCGCGATCGCCGCGGGCGGCACCTGCACGGGCGAGCACGGCATCGGCCTGCACAAGCAGGGCTTCCTGGTCGAGGAGGCCGGCCTCGGGGCGGTCGCGATGATGCGCCAGATCAAGCGCGCACTCGATCCCGACAACATCATGAACCCGGGCAAGATCTTCGAGCTTTGACGGACGCGCCCGTCCTTCAGAAGCGCTTGACGAAGCGCCTGCGCACCTCGGCGAAGCCCTCCCGCTCGTAGAACGCGTGGGCGCGCGTGCGGCGCTCGTTGCTGGAGAGCTCCACGTGGCTGCATCCCGCGGCGCGGGCGCGATCCTCGGCGGCCGCGAGCAG
>DASVLN010000591.1:0-10035 GCA_036384855.1 Burkholderiaceae bacterium
AGCCGCCAGGGGATGCCCGCGTCGTCCAGCGCCGCGATGGCCGCCGAACGGAAGGTGCACGGCGGCGCGAAGGCCGCGAACGGCAGCGGCTCCCCGTCCAGCGCGGCGACGCCGGGCCAATCGGGCCGGCCGATCCAGCGGCCGGGGACGTCGGCGACATGCCGCGCATGCAGGCCGTCGCCGCCGTCGCTCCAGGCGAGCGCGATGTCGAGCTCGCCCTTGATCGTCTTGTCCGCGAGCGCGACGCTGCGGTCGACCTGCACCTCGACGCGCACCCGCGGGTGCGCACGCGCGAAGCGGTGGAGCACCGCGGGCAGCCAGCTCTCGGCGAAGTCCTGCGGCAGGCCCAGGCGCACCCAGCCTTCGACATCGGCGCCGCGGATGCTCTCGACGGCCTCGTCGTTGAGCTCCAGCAGCCGCCGGGCGTAGCCGAGGAAGCTCTCGCCGGCGGGCGTCAGCGCGAGCCCGCGTCCCGCCTTGCGCACCAGCGGCACGCCGACCTGCTCCTCGAGCTTGCGCAGCTGCGTGCTGACCGCCGACTGCGAGCGCCCCAGCCGCTCGGCGGCGCGCGCGAAGCTGCCGAGCTCGAACCCGGTGACGAAAGTGCGCAGCACGTCCATGTCGAGGTTGGTGCGGGCCGCCATAGTTCGATTCTCCGAATTCGTCTCTTCCGAACTTTCGACTTTTCAGAAGCATTATCGGCGCCTAAGCTGGTGTCCGTCAAAGTCAACCACGGAGCCCGCACCATGCCTCTCGTCCAAGTCTCCCTGCTCAAGGGCAAGTCGCCGGAACACCTGCGCGCCATCGGCGACGGCGTCCACCGGGCGCTGGTCGACGCGTTCGGCATCCCGCCCGACGACCGCTTCCAGCTGTTCCGCCAGTTCGATCGCGACGAGTTCGTCTACGACGCCGGCTACCTCGGCATCCAGCGCAGCGACGACGTCGTCTTCATCCACATCGTGGCCGGCAACTGGCGCGACACGGCCAAGAAGAAGGCGCTGTACCGGGCCATCGCAGACAACCTCCACCGCGCCCCGGGCCTGCGGCCGGAGGACGTGCAGGTCGTGCTGTCGCTCAACGAGCGCGCCGACTGGTCGTTCGGCAGCGGGCTGGCGTCGTACGTGAACGAAGGGGCCGACTGAGCGCCGACCGGCACTTCCAGCTCGAATCGGCGCCTCGATTCCCGCATGTGCAGCGCCGTGCGCAGCCGCAGCCCCCTCTTCATGAGGATGTTCGGCGTCCCACGAGTGCACATACGCTTGCCGGCATACCAACCGCGCGCGTCGACGAGGCAACCGCAAAGGGAGAGGCGAGTGAAAGTCAATCTGAAGCGCATCATCGGGCCGTGGGCAGTGGGCTGGGCGCTGGACAAGCACATGTTGCGCAGCACCTATGTCGGAGACGACGCCAACGGGCGTCCGAAATTCGACAGCCTTCGCAGCGAGGCGGGCGAGGCGATCTTCCTGCTGAAATACAGAAGCGATTGGTCCCAAGCCTCTCGACTGGCCGATGCCATCGCCACGAACATATGCGCCAACCTGGATCACGTCGGTTTCATAGTGCCCATGCCCGCCAGTACGCCGAGGCCACGCCAGCCCGTGGCCGAGATCGCACGCGCGCTGTCGAAAGTCATCAACCGGCCGGTCTTCGAAAATTTGCTTCTCAAGGCGCCCACCAATCAACGACTCAAGGATCTGCATGGGAAGCAGGAGAAGGTCGCGGCGCTGGGCAACAGCTTCAGCATCCATGATGAAATAAGAGCCCAAGGCGCCTGGAACGTCCTACTCGTCGACGACCTCTACGACTCCGGTGCATCGATGGAAGCCGCGGCGACAGCGCTGAGCACCTATCCCAAGGTTCGAAACGTGTATGTCACGGCATGCACGTGGAAGTAGTCAATGACCATCGTCTTCATCGCCGGCTCCATCGCCATCAAGACACTGGCACCGCAGGTCCTCGAACGCATCGACAACGTCGTCTCTTCGAGGCTGTCAGTCATCGTCGGGGATGCGGATGGCGCCGACACGGCCATCCAGACGTACCTGGCCGCCTCCGGCGCAGCGGACGTGACGGTCTATTGCAGCGGCACGTCCGCCCGCAACAATGTGGGTGGATGGCCGCTCAGGCCTGTCGAGACGAAGCATCGTCCGGGCTCGCGCGCTTTCTTCACAGCCAAGGATGTGGAGATGGCGCGGTCCGCGGATTTCGGCCTCATGATCTGGGACAGCAAGAGCACCGGGACACTGAGCAACGTCGTCGAATTGCTGGGCCGCGGTAGGAAGTCTGTCGTCTTCATCGAGAAGGAGAAGAGCTTCCTGAACGTTGGCTCGGTGGATCAGCTCGAACAACTCGTTGCCCACATGACGTCGTCGGCCCGCGCGGCCGCCGACGACAAGATGAAGCTGGCGATGCGGATCGACGAACTTCGGCACCGTCAGGGACGCATGTTCGAACCGCACCCGTGACCCGCCGTCTCAGGCTGCCTCACGCCGGACGGCCCGCTGCGCCTGCGTGAGCCCCCCGTAGCCCCAGCTGTCCTTGGGCACCTCGTGCACCACGACGTACGAGACCTCGGACAGCCCCGGCCCCAGCACGGCGGCCAGCAGCGCGTGCGTCTCGGCGATGAAGCGGCCCTTCTGCTCCGCGGTGTTGGTGCCGGCGCTGACGATCGCGTCGACCTGCGCCGCGCGTTCGACAGGCACGCCGCCGACGCTCCATCCCGCGGCGGGCACCTGGTGCACGAGCACGCCGACCAGCGGACCGACCTTGTGCAGCACCTCCGCCATCAGCGTGGTGATCCCGTGCTGGATGCGGGCGACCTGTTCCGGCGCGAGCGGCGCGCCGGCGATCTTGACGTCGATGAAAGGCATGTCCTGGGCTCCTTGCGATCCGCGCCGCCCCCTGCGGGCGACGCCATGGAAGGCACTTTAGGAGTCGCGGACGCTTTTGAAAATTCGAAAGTTTGCAATCGATGCATCGGAGGGATCGAACGATCGCCGGCGGGCAGGCGGGGTAGGTCAAGCCCGGGTTGCCAGGCCCGGCCAAGGCGCGAGACTGCGCGGGCCGCCCCGCGGCGCCAACCATTCATTCCAGGGGACAAGGACGCCATGCAGATCACCAAGCAAGTGGACACCGCGCAAGTCACGTTCGCGCTGGACGACGACCTGAGCGAACCGAACCAGCGCCTCTACGTCGACGAGGGCACGCGCTGGCTGCGCGACTCGCGCCGCCGGCTCACCCGCACGCTCGCCTACGCCACCCGCGCGCTGACCGAGCCGACCAAGGTCGCGGGCGCCTTCTGGGAGATGTTCCACGTCTACCTGGGCGGCGAGACGCTCGATCCCGCCAACGAGAAGCTGGTCGCCGGCGAGCTCAACCCGGTGCTGGCCGCGATCGGCAAGACGCTCAAGGGCCTGAGCGGCGACGTGACCCTCGCGGACCTGGGCCAGATGCCGGGCGTGGCCAAGCTCCAGTTCAAGTGCCTGCACGCGGTGTGCTGGGCCAAGGGCGTGCCGTCGCCGCAGCTGGCGGGCCTGGTGTTCGTGGACGTCGCCGAGATGGCCGGCCGCTACCTCAAGAGCCTGTGGAAGGATCCCGGCAAGGGCTCGGGCTTCATGAATCCGTTCGGCAGCGCCATCCACCTGAACTTCGCCGAGCTGCTCAGGCAGGGCGTCGACCGCGGCAGCGTGGTGACCCTCATCCACGAAGGCACGCACAAGTTCGCCCAGACCACCGACGAGCAGTACTTCCCCGACGAAGGCGCCAGCGACCTGCTGGACAAGGCGCTCGACATGTGCCGGCCGATGATCTCCAACTACGCGGGTTTCGAGCAGATGCTCGCGGACGCGCGCAAGATCGCCTACCGCAGCGGCCCGATGCACGAGGCCTACGGCAACGTGCAGAAGATGGCGCCCGAGAAGGCACGCAACAACGCCGACGGCATCGCGAACTTCGTCTACGAGGTCTCCGAGCTGCCGACCACGGACGAGCTCACGCGCATCATCCGTGCGGTGATGAACTGAGCGGGGCAGCGCGGGCGGGGGATGCCGCGCGCTCCCCGGCGGGTCAGTCGCGCGGCAACAGGGCCGGCAGCGCCTCCAGGAACGCCGCCTTGGCCCGCAACCCCGGTGAAGGCTGCCGCTCGGTCGCGTCCTGGATCTGCCGCACGAAGACGACGCTGCGGCCGCCGCGCGTCGCCCAGCCGACGAACCAGCCGATGCCATGGTTCCAGTCCGGTTCGTCGTGCGCGTCGTGCGGCGCGGCGGCGCCGGTCTTGCCGTGGATCGTCCAGGCCGGCGCACCGGGCAGCGGGCCGAGGTCCGTGACGCGCGCGGTCATGTCGAACGCGTGCGCGGACACGGGCAGCTCGCGCCGCACCAGCCTGCCGAGGAAGGCCGCCTGCTCGCGCGGCGAGATGCGCAGCGACGACGCGATCCAGGCGCCGTCGAGGCCGTCGGGCTGCCCGGGCCGGCCGGAGAAGTCGCGGTTGCCGTAGTCGAACGCGTCGAGGTAGTGCCGCACCTGGGCCATCCCGAGCGCATGCGTGGTGCGCACCGAATACCAGACGACCGACAGCGAGATCCAGCGCGCCGGATCGGTCGGCGCCTTCCAGGCCGGGTTCCAGTCGACGTCGCCGGGACGCCAGTCCAGCAGCGGGACGTGCTCGGACTTCAGCACCCCCGCATCGAAGCCCATCAGGCTCAGCGCCACCTTGAAGGTCGAGGCGGGCGTCAGGCGCGCGTCGCAGGCGCCGTCCTCGTGCAGCACGCGCTTCGTGGCGGCGTCGACGAGCAGCGTGCAGTCGGCCTGCGCGGCCGACGTGCCGAGCAGCAATGCCAGCGCGGCAGCCCGGGAGGCTCGCCACCTCCGGCGCTGCCGCCCTGACGTACCAGGCGAGACGCGGGGAAGCGGCGGATCCGGCTCCGCCGGGCCGCTCGCGCACGGCCCCCTCGGGGGGCAGGGAGCGCCAGCGACCGTGGGGGCTAGTTCACCCACTTGCGCGCGTTGCCGAACATCCGCATCCACGGGCTCGCGACCGACACGTCGCCGCCGCTCCAAGACATCTGCACGTTGCGCGCGACCCGTTCGGCGTGCGGCATGAGCGCGGTGAAGCGGCCGTCGGGGGTCGTGACCGCGGTCAGGCCCTCGGGGCTGCCGTTCGGGTTGAGCGGGTAGGCCTCGGTGGGCTTGCCGTGGTGGTCGACGTAGCGCATCGCGCGCAGCACCTTGGCGGGGTTGCCGCGCTGGGAGAAGTCGGCGTAGCCCTCGCCGTGCGCCACGGCGATGGGCAGGCGGCTGCCGGCCATGCCGGTGAAGAAGATCGACGGCGACTCGAGCACCTCGACCTGCGACAGCCGGGCCTCGAACTGCTCGCTGCGGTTGCGCACGAACTTGGGCCAGTCCTGCGCGCCCGGGATCATCGGCGACAGCGCGGCCAGCATCTGGCAGCCGTTGCACACGCCGAGCGCGAAGGTGTCGGTGCGCGCGAAGAAGGCCTCGAACTGCGCCGCGAGCTGCGCGTTGAACAGGATCGAGCGCGCCCAGCCCTCGCCGGCGCCCAGCGTGTCGCCGTAGCTGAAGCCCCCGCAGGCGACGAAGCCCTTGAACTGCGCGAGCGAGACGCGGCCCGACTGCAGGTCGCTCATGTGGACGTCGAAGGTGTCGAAGCCGCCGCGTGCCATCGCGTGGCTCATCTCGAGGTGGCTGTTGACGCCCTGCTCGCGCAGGATGGCGACCTGCGGGCGCGCCAGGTTCAGGAACGGCGCGGCGACGTCCTCGGCCGGATCGAAGGTGAGCGCCACCTGCAGGCCCGGATCGTCCTCGGCGCCGGCCAGCGCGTGCTCGCTGTCGGCGCAGGCGGGGTTGTCGCGCAGCGCGGCGATGCGCCAGCTCGTCTCGTCCCAGGCCTGGTGCAGCTCGCGCAGGGGGCGCGAGAAGACCGGCTTCGCGTCGCGCCAGACCTCGACGACGCGCTTGTCGTTGGGCTTGCCGACCACGTGGCTGTGCGCGGCCAGGCCGTGCGCGCGCAGCACGGCCATCGCCTCGTCGCGGCGGGCGGCGGGCACCTGCAGCAGCGCGCCGAGCTCCTCGGCGAACAGCGCCTTGAGCGTCTGCTCCTCGCGGCGGCCGCTGACCTGGCTCGCCCAGTTCTTCGCGTCGCCGGCGTCGGCGCGGCTGTCGGAGACGCCGTCGCCCTCGGTGACCAGCATGTCCACGTTCAGGCTCAGGCCGACGTGGCCGGCGAACGCCATCTCGCACGCGGCCGCCCACAGGCCGCCGTCGCTGCGGTCGTGGTAGGCGAGCAGCGCCCCCTGCGCGCGCAGCGCGTTGACGGCGTCGACGAGGCCGACCAGCAGCTGCGGGTCGTCGAGGTCGGGCACCGCGTCGCCGAACTGCTGCAGCGTCTGCGCGAGCACCGAGCCGCCGAGGCGATGCTTGCCGCGGCCCAGGTCGACGAGGATCAGCGCGGTGTCGCCCTGGTCGGTGACGAGCTGCGGCGTGAGCGTGCCGCGCACGTCGGCGACGCTCGCGAAGGCCGAAACGATCAGCGAGACCGGCGCGACGACCTGCCTCGCCTCGCCCGCCTCGCTCCAACGCGTGCGCATCGACAGGCTGTCCTTGCCCACCGGGACGCTCACGCCCAGCGCGGGGCAGAGCTCCATGCCGACGGCGCGCACCGTGTCGTAGAGCGCCGCGTCCTCGCCGGGCTCGCCGCAGGCGGCCATCCAGTTGCAGCTGAGCTTGACGCGCTTCAGCTCGATCGGCGCCGCCAGCAGGTTGGTGATGGCCTCGGCCACCGCCATGCGGCCCGACGCGGGCGCGTCGACGGCCGCGAGCGGCGTGCGCTCGCCCATGCTCATCGCCTCGCCGGCGAAGCCCTTGAAGTCGGCCAGCGTGACCGCGCAGTCGGCCACCGGCACCTGCCACGGGCCGACCATCTGGTCGCGGTGCGACAGGCCGCCGACCGTGCGGTCGCCGATCGTGATCAGGAAGCGCTTGGAGGCGACGGTGGGATGACGCAGCACGTCGAGCGCGGCCTGCTCCAGCGTCACGCCGTCCAGCTTCAGCGCCGGCGCCGAGCGCTCGACGCGGGCGACGTCGCGCACCATCTTCGGCGGCTTGCCCAGCAGCACGTCCATCGGCATGTCGATGACGCGCTCGCCGTCCGCGCCGTCCTCCAGCACCAGCGACTTCTCGGCAGTCGCGCGGCCGACGACGGACAGCGGGCAGCGCTCGCGCGCGGCGAAGGACTCGAGCAGCGGCAGCGACTCCGGCGCGATCGCGAGGACGTAGCGCTCCTGGCTCTCGTTGCACCAGATCTCCTTGGGCGCGAGGCCGGATTCCTCCAGCGGCACCTTCCTCAGGTCGAAGCGCGCGCCGGTGCCCGCGCCGTCGGCGAGCTCGGGGAAGGCGTTGGACAGCCCGCCCGCGCCGACGTCGTGGATCGCCAGGATCGGGTTGGCCTCGCCCAGCTGCCAGCACTGGTTGATGACCTCCTGCGCGCGGCGCTGGATCTCGGGGTTGCCGCGCTGCACGGAGTCGAAGTCCAGCGCCGCGGTGTTGGTGCCGGCGGCCATCGAGCTCGCCGCGCCGCCGCCCATGCCGATGCGCATGCCGGGGCCGCCGAGCTGGATCAGCAGCGTGCCGGGCGCGAACTCGATCTTGTGCGTCAAGTCAGCGCGGATGGCGCCCAGGCCGCCCGCGATCATGATCGGCTTGTGGTAGCCGCGCACCACGCCGGCGACCTCCTGCTCGAACACGCGGAAGTAGCCGCCCAGGTTGGGCCGGCCGAACTCGTTGTTGAAGGCGGCGGCGCCGAGCGGGCCGTCGACCATGATCTGCAGCGCGCTGGCGATGTGCTCCGGCTTGCCGATCGGGGACTTCTCCCACGGTTCGCTGGTGCCCGGCAGGTTCAGGTTGCCGACCGAGAAGCCCGCCAGGCCCGCCTTGGGCTTGGAGCCGCGGCCGGTCGCCCCCTCGTCGCGGATCTCGCCGCCGGAGCCGGTGGACGCGCCCGGGAACGGCGAGATGGCCGTCGGGTGGTTGTGCGTCTCCACCTTCATCAGCACGTGCGCGGTCTCGGCGCGGCCGGCATAGGCGGCCGGCCCGTCCGTGCCCTGCGGCGCGGCGACCCAGCGCTCGATCGCGTGGCCCTCCATCACCGCGGCGTTGTCGGAGTAGGCGACGATCGTGTGCTGCGGGTTGAGCTTCTCGGTGTTGCGGATCATGCCGAACATCGAGCTCGGCTGCTCCTGGCCGTCGATCACGAACTTCGCGTTGAAGATCTTGTGGCGGCAGTGCTCGCTGTTGGCCTGCGCGAACATCATCAGCTCGACGTCGCTCGGGTTGCGCGCGAGGCCGCGGAAGGCGTCGACCAGGTAATCGATCTCGTCGTCCGACAGCGCCAGCCCGAACTCGCCGTTGGCGCGCTCCAGCGCCGTGCGGCCCTGGCCGAGCACGTCGACGTGGGCCAGCGGCGCGGCGGGCTGCTCGTCGAAGAGGTGGCGGGCGGCGTCGCGCTCCAGGGCCACGCTCTCGGTCATGCGGTCGTGCAGCAGCGCGGCGGCGGCGGCGAGCTCGTCGGCCGCGAGCGGCTTGGTGCCGCCCAGCAGGCCGGACTTCAGCGTCAGGCGGTATTCCGTCACGCGCTCGACGCGGTGCAGCACGAGCCCGCAGTTGCGGGCGATGTCGGTCGCCTTGCTGGCCCAGGGCGAGACGGTGCCCAGGCGCGGCATGGCGACGACGAGCACGGAGTCGGCGTCCGCGGCGGTCGGGCCGGCGTAGGGGTCGCCGTACTCCAGCAGGCGGGCCAGGCGCTCGCGGGCGTCGGCGGCGGGCGCCTCGTCCGTCCAGACCCAGTGCACGTGCCGCGCGGCGACGCCCGTGATGCGCGCGGAGACCGCCTGCAGTTGCGGCAGCAGCGCCTTGGCGCGGAACGCGGACAGGGCGTTGCCGCCCTCGAAGTGCAGCAGGTGCTTGGAGCTGGAAGACATCGGGTGTGGGAGGTGTGCGGGGCCGGGAGACTGCGGGCGTCGCGGGGGAACGACATCGGCGAAACCACGGATTTTACGGGGCGATGGGATAATTGCCCACCATGACGATCTCCCTGAAGTCCGCTGCCGACATCGAAGGCATGCGCATCGCCGGCCGCCTCGGCTCCGAGGTGCTGGACATGCTCACCCCGCACGTGAAGCCCGGCATCACGACGGAGCAGCTCGACAAGCTCGCGCACGACTACATCGTCGACGTGCAGGGCGCCGTCCCCGCCCCGCTGAACTACTGCCCGCCCGGCTACACGCCCTACCCGAAGTCGATCTGCACGTCGATCAACCACCAGATCTGCCACGGCATCCCCAACGCCCGGGCGCTGAAGGACGGCGACATCGTCAACATCGACGTGACGGTGATCAAGGACGGCTGGCACGGCGACACGAGCCGCATGTTCGTGGTCGGCAAGGGCTCCATCGCCGCCAACCGCCTGTGCCAGATCACCTACGAGGCGATGTGGAAGGGCATCGAGAAGGTGAAGCCGGGCGCGCGCCTGGGCGACATCGGCCATGCGATCCAGGTCTTCGCGGAGAACGCCGGCTACTCGGTCGTGCGCGAATTCTGCGGCCACGGCATCGGCCGCAAGTTCCACGAGGAGCCGCAGGTCCTGCACTACGGCCGTCCCGGCACGAACGAGGAGCTGGTGCCTGGCATGATCTTCACGATCGAGCCGATGATCAACGCCGGCAAGCGCGACATCAAGGAGATGGGCGACGGCTGGACCATCGTCACGAAGGACCACTCGCTGTCGGCTCAGTGGGAGCACACGGTCGTCGTCACCGAGACCGGCTACGAGGTGCTGACCGTCTCGGCCGGCAGCCCGGCGGTGCCGGCGTTCGTGCACAACCCGGTGCTCAACCGGCTCATGAGCGAGGCTGGCGCCGCCTGAGGGCGCGCGCCGACCCGCCGGTTGACCGCCGACCGCATGACCGCCTCCGTCGCCGCGCCCCAGGGGCCGGCCGCGTCCGCCCAGCGCCCCACCCTGCC
>DASVLN010000592.1:0-4240 GCA_036384855.1 Burkholderiaceae bacterium
GGTTGCCGGAACGCCCACGGCGGCTGGCGCGGGGGCGGCATTCAACACGAGCCAGTCAGGGCGCGAGCTGGTGGCGGTCGGGCTGTACACCGGCGCGACGCCCGCCTCCGTGCGCGAGCCGATCGTGAAGTGCGGCGCGACGCCCATGCCGCGCGCGCTGTCGTAGAAGTCGTAGCGCGGATCGTGGACGATCATGTTCAGATGGCCGCCGACGAAGAACAGTCGCGCAGTGACCGCGCTCACGCCGTAGAAACTGTTGTCGTCGTGGCGGGCGCTGCTGATCACCGCGACGTCCTGGTCGGGCCGCGCATTCGCGAAGGCCTCGACCAGCGCCGGCACGAGGTTGCCGAGCTCCTCGCTGCCGAACAGCGGCTTCGTGCCCTTGCCCTTGGTGATCGTGACCTGCTGCAGCATGGTGCGCAGCGCGGAGGCGTCGGTCTCCCAGGGATGCTGGTTGGCGGGCGCCCCGGGTTCGATGGCGACGAGCTCGACGGTCGAGAAATCGCTCAGGCGCCAGAGCTGCCGCCCCGTCGTCCCCTTCTGCACGCTCGGCACGGAGGAGACCGAACCCGCGGTCTGCGCCTGCGCGACGCCGACGCCAGTCGACAGCGCGACGGCGATGCCGAGGACGCAGGCGCCGATCGGGCTGGAGGGGTGGCGGAAGGCGGCGGTGGTCATCGAGACGGTCTCCAGGATTGTTCGAATGCGGCCCCGGCAGGCGGGTTGCTGGGCGTGAACTCTAACGCAGCCGCGACGGCCGCGCCTCGCCGCACTTGCGGTCGCGCTTGCGGGCCGCGCTCACCGACGCTGCCGCGCAAGCGCGATCTCGTCCCCGCCATTCGGCACCCTGGTGACCGGCATCGCCGAAGCCTCCGTGCGCCGCCGGTTCCGTCGCGGCACCGCCTCCCGCGTTGCCGCCGGGCCGCGTCAGAGCACGACCGGCTCGGGCTCCAGGCGGATGCCGAAACGGCCGTACACGCTCTCCTGGATCGCTCGCGCCAGCGTCATCACTTCGGCACCGATCGCGTCGCCGCGGTTGACCAGCACCAGCGCCTGCTTCTCGTACACGCCCGCGCGGCCGATCGACTTGCCCTTCCAGCCGCACGCGTCGATGAGCCAGCCGGCCGCGAGCTTGAAGCTGCCGTCGGGCATCGGGTAGTGCACGACATGGGGATCGCGGCCGATGATGTCGCGGCACTGGTCCTCGCTGACGATCGGATTCTTGAAGAAGCTGCCGGCGTTGCCGATCCGTGCGGGGTCCGGGAGCTTGGCCCGCCGGATCGCGCAGATCCAGTCGTAGACCTGGCGCGGTCCGGGATCGGCGATGCCCGTTTCCGCGACCTTGCGTTCGAGCTCGAGATAGCCCAGCACGGGCCGCCAGGGACGCGGCAGGCGAAGTCGTACCCGCGTGATGACGACCTTGCCCGCCAGGACGTGCTTGAAGACCGAGTCGCGGTAGCCGAACTGGCACAGCTCGCGGTCGAGCGTGACGCCGCGGCCGGTGACGAGGTCCACCCCCTCGACGGAGTCGAAGCGATCCGCCAGCTCGAGGCCGTAGGCGCCGATGTTCTGCACCGGCGCCGCCCCGACCGTGCCCGGGATCAGCGCGAGGTTCTCGAGCCCGGGCCAGCCCTGCTCGAGCGTCTGCGTGACGACGTCGTGCCACGCCATGCCGGCACCGGCCTCGACGATGAAGGCGTCGTCGCGCGCCTCGACCAGTCGCAGGCCCGGCACCTCGACCTTGAGCACGACCTCGTCGACGTCGCGCGTCAGCACGAGGTTGCTGCCGCCGCCGAGGATCAGCTTGGCGGCGCGTCCGACCTCGGGCGAATCGAGCACGCGCCGCACGTCGGCGTCGGCGCGGATGCGCGCGAGCCGGCGCGCATGCGCGGGCAGGCCGAAGGTGTTCAATGCCTTCAGCGAGACGTCGGATTCGAGCCAGGAGTCGAGGGACATGGCAGAATTTTCGCAGACCCGTTTCCCTGACCCAGCCCGTTCCTCGGATTTCTCTCATGCCCAGCTTCGACGCCGTTCTCGAACCCGACATGGTCGCCATCAAGCACTCGGTGGAAAACTCGAGGAAGGAGATCGGTACCCGCTTCGACTTCAAGGGCACCAGCGCCGCGGTGGAGCTCAAGGAGAAGGAAAAGGAGATCCAGCTCGTCGGCGACGGCGACTTCCAGATCGAGCAGATCAATGCCGTGCTGATCGGCAAGCTCACCAAGCAGGGCGTGGCCGTCAGCTACCTCGACATGACCGGCAAGATCGAGAAGATCGGCGGCGACAAGGTCCGCCAGACGCACAAGATCAAGGCCGGCATCGAGAGCACGTTGGCCAAGAAGATCGTCAGCGCGATCAAGGACGCCAAGCTCAAGGTGCAGGCGAGCATCCAGGGCGACACCGTGCGCGTCACGGGCAAGAACCGCGACGACCTGCAGCTCGCGATCGCCCAGCTGCGCAAGGACTTCCCCGACCAGCCGCTCAAGTACGAGAACTTCAGGGACTGACGGCGTCGTCCGCGACACGCCAGTCGCGCCATGCGCGCCCGGCCGCCGTGGCCACGGCTCCTGCACCGAACGCCACCGCAGGGTACTGCGCGAGCGTGAACAGCCCGAGCAGCGCGCCGCCCACGCCGGCTCCGGCACGCGCGGCGGCACGGGGGGGTGACCACGACGCCGCCTTCCGGCACCGTCTGCGGCCGCTCGACGCGGCGCTCGAGACACTGCCCGGAGCGCCTGCCCGTGGCCTCGGGGTCTTCCCGGCCTGTCGCACTCTGGACAGCGAAAATTCGAACGCTCGTGCTAAAACAAGCACCGCGCCATCCGGCGCAGGAGACAGCGTCCATGGATCTCGATTTCACCCCCGACCAGCAGGCCTTCCGCGCCGACGTGCGGGCCTGGGTGTCGGCGAACCTGCCGGCCGACATCTCGCACAAGGTGCACCACGCCCTGCGGCTCACGCGCGACGACATGCAGCGCTGGGCGAAGATCCTCGGGGCGAAGGGCTGGCTGGGCTACGCCTGGCCCAAGGAATTCGGCGGCCCCGGCTGGGACGCGATCCAGCGCCACCTGTTCGAGGAGGAATGCGCCCTGGCCGGCGCGCCGCGCATCGTGCCCTTCGGCCCCGTGATGGTGGCGCCCGTGATCATGGCCTTCGGCACGCCGGAGCAGCAACGCCGCTTCCTGCCCGGCATCGCCTCGGGCGAGGTGTGGTGGAGCCAGGGCTACAGCGAGCCGGGCTCGGGCTCCGACCTCGCGTCGGTCAAGACCCGCGCCGAACGCCGGGGCGACAAGTACGTCGTCAACGGCCAGAAGACCTGGACGACCCTGGGCCAGTACGGCGAGTGGATCTTCTGCCTCGTGCGCACCTCGACCGAGGGCAAGCCGCAGACGGGCATCTCCTTCCTGCTGATCGACATGAAGTCGCCCGGCGTGACCGTGCGGCCCATCGTGCTGATGGACGGCGAGCCCGAGGTCAACGAGGTCTTCTTCGACGACGTCGAGGTGCCGGTCGAGAACCTCGTCGGCGAGGAGAACAAGGGCTGGACGTACGCGAAATACCTGCTCGCCCACGAGCGCACCAACATCGCCGACGTCAACCGCGCCAAGCGCGAGCTCGAGCGGCTCAAGCGCATCGCGAAGGCGGAAGGCGTCTACGACGACCCGCGCTTCCGCGACCAGGTCGCGCTGCTGGAGGTCGACGTGGTCGCGCTCGAGATGATGGTGCTGAGGGTGCTCAGCGCCCAGGCCGGGGGCAAGAAGGCGCTGGACGTCGCGGGCCTGCTCAAGATCCGCGGCAGCGAGATCCAGCAGCGCTACACGGAGCTCCTGATGCTGGCGGGCGGCCCGTTCAGCCTGCCGTTCATCTCCGAGGCGATGGACGCCGGCTGGCAGGGTGACCATGTCGGCGCCGCGCACTGCGCGCCGCTGGCGGCCAACTACCTCAACTATCGCAAGACGACGATCTACGGCGGATCCAACGAAGTGCAGCGCAACATCGTCGCCCAGACGGTGCTTGGAGTGTGAGATGAATTTCGACTTCAGCGACGACGAACAGCAACTGAGCGACGCGGTGCGCAAGTGGGTCGACCGCGGCTACGGCTTCGAGCGCCGGCGCGCGATCGAGAAGTCGGGCGGCTTCAGCGCCGAGGCATGGAGCGAGATCGCGGAGCTGGGCCTGCTCGGGCTCGGCACCTCGGAGGACGACGGCGGCATGGCGCTCGGGCCGGTCGCGGCGATGC
>DASVLN010000593.1:0-7266 GCA_036384855.1 Burkholderiaceae bacterium
GACGCCCGCCTCGCCGCGTTCGCGCGTTGGACGAACCTGTCGGAGACGACCTTTCTCCTGCCGCCGACCTCGCCCGAGGCCGACTACCGCGTGCGCATCTTCACGCCCGGCGGCGAGCTGCCGTTCGCCGGCCATCCGACGCTCGGCTCGTGCCACGCCTGGCTGGCCGCCGGCGGACGACCGCGGCGCGACGACGTCGTCGTGCAGGAATGCGGCGTCGGCCTGGTGCCGATCCGCCGCTTGCCCCGGCTCGCGTTCGCGGCCCCGCCCGCCGCCTTCGAGCCGGTGGACGCGGCATTGCTGCAGCGGGTGTGCGCGGCGCTCGGGCTCGACCCGGCGCGCGTGCGCGACGCGACCTGGGCCGACAACGGGCCGCGGCAGCTGACGCTGCTGGTCGACGCCGCGGCCACGGTGCTCGCGCTGCGACCCGACCACGCGGCGCTCAAGACGCTCGCCAAGGTCGGGGTCGTCGGCCCGCATCCGGACGGCGCCGAATGCCGCTTCGAGGTGCGCTTCTTCGCCGCCGCGATCGGCGTGAACGAGGATCCGGTCACCGGCAGCCTCAACGCCAAGATCGCGCAATGGCTGATCGGCAGCGGGCGCGCGCCGGCGTCGTACGTCGCCGCGCAGGGCACCGCGATGGGCCGCGCCGGGCGCGTGCACGTGCAGCGCGATGCCGACGGCATGTGGATCGGCGGCGACGTCGCGCCCTGCGTCTCGGGCACGGTGCTATTGTGAGCGCCCTCGCGGCCGCTTGCGGGCGCGCCGCCGGGTCGTCCAACGTCGAGGAATTCGCATGAGCAGGATCGTCGAATCACCGCTGCACTACGGCGCCGCCGGCCGCGCCTACCGGGGCCTGCTGACGGCGCGCGACGACGGCACGCCCGCCAAGGCCGCCGTCGTGCTGCTGCCGGACTGGCGCGGGCAGAGCGACCTGGCGCGCGACCATGCCCGCGTGCTGGTCGACGCGGGCTGCGCCGTCGCCGTCGCCGACCTCTACGGCGACGGGTTCAGCCCGACCGACCCGGCGCAGGTCGGCCCGATGGTCAAGCGGCTGATGGAGCATCGCGAGGACGGCGTGGCCGCGCTGTCGGCATGCGTCGAGGCGCTGAGCGAGCGCGTCGGCGCGTCGGTGCCGGTGTTTTGCCTGGGCTACAGCGCCGGAGGGATGGTGGCGCTGGACTACGGACGCAGCGGCGCGAAGGTGGCCGGCATCATCGTGTGCTCCGCATTGCTGAAGACCGCGGCTCCGGGCATGTCGACGCGCATCGCCGCGCCGGTGCTGATGCTGCAGGGCACGCGGGACGAGGTGTCGCCCGTCTCGACGATCGCCGAGGTCATCGCGGAGATGGACGCCGCCGGCAACCGCTTCCGCATCCATCTGTACGGCCAGACCCACCACGCCTTCGACAACCCGCAGGCGGGGACGGACCCGACCGCGCGGCTGGTCTATTCGCCGGAGTCGGCGCGGCTCGCGCGGCGCACGATCGCGGAGTTCGTGGCCGAACAGGCCGGCGCGGCCGGCCGCAGCACGTGAGGATCCGATGACCGAGGAACTGTTCCGCGACGATGCGACGCTCGCCGAATGCGAGGCGCGCGTCCTCGCAGCCGACGCGCGCGGCGTGCAGCTCGATCGCACCGTGTTCTATCCGCAGGGCGGCGGCCAGGCGGGCGACCGCGGCGAGCTCGTGCTGCCCGACGGCCGCGCCGTCGCCGTCGTCGACACGAGGAAGGGCGAAGCGCCGGGCGAGATCGTGCACGTGCTCGCGAACCCCGAGGACGCCGCCGCCCTTGCGCCCGGCCAGGCGGTGCGCGCGCGCATCGACGTCGCGCGCCGCCGCGCCCACATGCGCTTCCACACCGCCACGCACCTGCTGTGCGCGCTGGTGCCGCATCCGGTGGACGGCTGCTCGATCACGGCGGAGTACGCGCGGCTCGACTTCCACATGACCGACGCGCTCGACAAGGCCGCGCTGGAGGACGGCCTCGCGCGCCTGGTCGCGGCCGCGCATCCCGTGAGCCATCGCTGGATCAGCGACGCCGAGCTCGACGCGAACCCGCAGCTCGTGCGCAGCATGAGCGTGCAGCCCCCGCGCGGCACCGGTCGCGTGCGGCTGCTCGAGATCGAAGGCGTCGACCTGCAGCCCTGCGGCGGGACGCACGTCGCCAACACGTCGGAGATCGGCGCCATCGGCGTGCGCAAGATCGAGAAGAAGTCGGCGCAGACCCGGCGCGTGGTCCTCGAATTCCGCTGAGGGGCGGGGTGCTACCCTGCGCGGCATGGAAGCCTTCGCCATCCGCCCGTTCTCGCGCGACGACGACTCGCTCGTCGACCTGACGGCCCTGCTGCACCGCGCCTATGCCCCGCTCGGCGCGATGGGCCTGAACTACACCGCGGTCGACCAGCCGCCCGAGAAGACCGCCCAGCGCCTGGGCTCGGGCACGTGCTTCGTCGCGACCGACGGCGTCGCGCTGGTCGGCACCATCCTCGTCCACCCGACCTACGACGCGAACGACTGCGACTACTTCACGCGGCCGGGCGTCGCCTGCGTGCACCAGTTCGCGGTCGAGCCTTCGCTGCAGGGGGCCGGTGTCGGCCGTGCACTGCTGCGGCATGCCGAGGACTGGGCGCGCGCCGCGGGCTTCCGCGAAGTCGCGATGGACACTGCCGAACCGGCCACCCATCTCGTCGAGTTCTACGCCCGGCAGGGCTACGAGCGCGTCGGCCACGTGCGGTGGCCCGGCAAGGTCTATCGAAGCGTCGTGCTGGCCAAGCGCCTGGCGGACGAGGGCGTCCGGGCCGCCTGACCCTCGTCGCGCCGCCGCCCCGGTCGCTCAAGGCGCGGGCGCGCCGTTGCCCGCGACCCAGATCTCGTACCAGGCCTGGGCGTCGAGCTCGACCTCCAGGGCCGCGACGGCCTCGCGCATCGCCTCGAGGCGGCGCGAGCCGGTCAGCGGCAGCAGTCGCGCGGGATGGCGCAGCAGCCAGGCGTAGACCAGCGTCGTGACGGCGATGCCGCGCTCGGCGGCCAGGCGCTCCAGCACGGCGCGCACGCGGCGGGCGTCGCCGTCCTCGCCGGCGAACAGGCGCCCGCCCGCGAGCGCCGACCAGATCATCGGCGCGACGCCGAGGTCCTGCGCCTGGTCGAAGGTGCCGTCGTAGAACGGCGCGACGTGCAGCGGCGAGCACTCGACCTGGTTGGTGACGAGCGGGAAGCGCCGGTGCAGCAGCGCGAACTGCGACGGCGTGAAGTTGGAGACGCCGAAGTGCAGCACCTTGCCCGCGGCGCGCAGGCGCTCGAAGCAGGCGGCGACCTCGTCGGCGTCCATCAGCGCGTCGGGGCGATGGATCAGCAGCACGTCGAGGCGGTCGGTGCGCAGGTTGGCCAGGGACCGGTCCACCGACGCCTCGATGTGCGCGGCGGAGGTGTCGTAGTGGCCGATGCGATGCGCCGGCCGCGCCGGCGAGACCATGCGGATGCCGCACTTGGTGACGATCTGCAGGCGATCGCGCAGGCCGGGCGCAGCCGCCAGCGCCTCGCCGAACAGCGCCTCGACGCGGTAGCCGCCGTAGATGTCGGCGTGGTCGAAGGTCGTGATGCCGAGGTCGAGGCAGCCTTCGATCCAGCGCCGGCGGCCGGCGACATCGAGGCCCCAGTCGTCCATGCGCCAGGCGCCGGCGACGATGCGCGAGAAGGCGGGGCCGCCGGCGGCGGTGACGAGCGTGGAGGCGTGGCGCATCGAGGATCTCGGGAAGCGGGGCGGCGCGCGCGGCGCGGGGTGGACGGCGATTCTCGCGCATGGGCGAGCGCCGTCGCGCTCGGGCGGGTACCGGCGGGTTGCGCGCGGATCGCCGGCGGGCCTGACGCCAGCGAGGGCCTGCCGATCGTCAACGACGGCGGGCCTCGACCCGCGCAGCGGCGGCTCGTGATCCGCTGGCCGTGCCGCGACGGGCTCGAACTCGCGGCCCCCGAAGCCTGACACGAGGCTGGCGTCCCGCCGTGCCGCAGGGGCGTCGGTGGTGCACCGGGTGGCCTTGGCGCACTCTTTCGGGTTAGAATCGACAGGCTTAATTCAACTTAGGCGGCTTTTTCGGTTGCATGCCTCCACGGCATGCCCCGAGGGTGCCGTCAAGGTCCTTGCGTCGGTCGAAGCGCTGGCGCGCCGCCGCTTCCCGCGCCTTGCAAGGGGGGTGCCCGGTCAGCAAGCTCCTAGATCCCGATGACTTCCCAGAGTTCCACTTCGCAGCGACATGGCTCCGCGCCGAAGCCCGGCCAGCAGGCAGGCTCGCGCGTCGCCGCCGCGGATTGGGACGACGAGGACACGCCGCCCCGTCCGCTGACGGCGCAGGAGGCCGAGGCCTTCCGCGGCCAGCGCAAGGCGCCGTCGCCCTGGCGCGTGGTGCTGGTGCAGGCCGAGGCCGGTGCCGTCATCGCGCTGCTGCTGGGATTGCTGCTCGGGTTGTCGGCGGGCCTGTCGGCGCTGTACGGCGCCGCCACCGCGATCGTGCCGGGCGCGCTGATGGCGCGCGGCGCGACGCGGATGGCGGACAGCCGCTCGCCGATGGCGACGGCGCTCGGGCTGCTGGGTTGGGAGTCGGCGAAGATCGTGTGCTCGGTGGCGATGCTCGTCAGCGCCGTCCGGGTGCTGCACCCGGTGGTGTGGCCGGCCCTGCTGGTCACCCTGGGCGGGTGCCTGACCGTGTATTGGGTGGCGCTCGCGTGGCGCTCGCGTTGACAGACTAGATCGGAAAACTACGGACACCACATGGCCGCAGAAGAGCACGCACCGACCGCCGGTGAATACATCCACCACCACCTGACCCACCTGTCGAACATCGAGAGCGACGCGCCGCTGAACTTCCACGTGGTCCACTGGGACTCCGTGTTCTTCTCGTCGGTGCTGGGCCTGGTGTTCCTGCTGATCGGCCTCGTGGTCGCGCGCCGCGTGACCTCGGGCGTGCCCGGCCGCCTGCAGGCCGCGATGGAGTTCATGATCGAGATGGTGGACAACCAGGCCAAGGCCATCGTCCACAACGCGACGAGCCGCAAGATGGTCGCCCCGCTGGCGCTGACCGTCTTCGTCTGGATCTTCCTGCTCAACGCGATGGATCTGCTGCCGGTCGACCTGCTGCCGTTCCTGTTCCAGCACGTCTCCGGCAATCCCGAGGCGCACCTGCGCGTCGTGCCGACGGCCGACATCTCGGTCACGATGGGCATGTCCGTCGCCGTGCTGCTGATCTGCCTGTACTACAACGTCAAGATCAAGGGCCTGGGCGGCTGGGGGCACGAGCTGGTCGTCGCGCCGTTCGGCACCAGCAAGAACCCGATCTTCGCCGTGCTGCTGGGCATCGTGAACTTCGCGATGCAGATGATCGAGTTCGTCGCCAAGACCGTCTCGCACGGCATGCGGCTGTACGGCAACATGTACGCCGGCGAGCTGATCTTCCTGCTGATCGCCCTTCTGGGCGGCGCGTTCACGTTCACGGCGGGCGGCTTCGGCCTCGCGCTGATGCACATCTTCGCCGGCAGCGTGTGGGCCATCTTCCACATCCTGATCATCACGCTGCAGGCCTTC
Organism: Burkholderiaceae bacterium; assembly: GCA_036384855.1. Lineage (GTDB taxonomy): Bacteria > Pseudomonadota > Gammaproteobacteria > Burkholderiales > Burkholderiaceae_C > Scleromatobacter. The sequence continues at coordinate 5,578 of DASVLN010000593.1, forward strand.
GTGTTCATGATGCTGACCCTGGTCTACATCGGACAAGCCCACGACGCGCACTGACCGCCGCGCGCTGCCGGGCGACCGGCGGCGCGGCTTGCGCCGTTCGAACCACACCCCTTCCCTTCCTCTCATTTCTCAACTGGAGTCAACATGGAACTCATCAGCTACGTCGCCCTGGCCGCCGGCATCATCATTGGTCTGGGCGCCTGCGGCGCTTGCATCGGCATCGGCATCATGGGCAGCAAGTACCTCGAGTCCGCCGCCCGCCAGCCGGAACTGATGGGCGAACTGCAGACCAAGATGTTCCTGCTGGTCGGCCTGATCGACGCCTCGTTCATCATCGGCCTGGGTATCGCGCTGTGGTTCACCACGACGAACCCGTTCCTGGCCCAGCTGGCGCAGGTCGCCGGCCACTAAGCCGCCAGGCACCCAGCCGCGCGCGCGACCGCTTCCGCGAGACGGAAGCGGCGCGCGCTCCCCGCTAACGGCTTTCGAGGCAACAACGTGAGCATTACCGCAACCCTGATCATCCAGATCATCGTGCTCCTGATCCTGGTCGGGGTCACGATGAAGTACATCTGGCCGCCCATCACGGCCGCCCTGGACGAGCGCGCGCGCAAGGTCGCCGAAGGCCTGTCGGCCGCCGACAAGGCCCGCACGGAGCTCGCCAACGCGAACCAGCGCGTCGAGCAGCAGCTCGCCGCCGCCCGCGACGACGCCGCCAAGCGCCTCGCGAACGCGGAGCACCTCGCGCTCAAGATCGTCGAGGAAGCCAAGACGCGCGCCAGCGAGGAAGGCGCCAAGATCGTCGCCCAGGCCCGGGCCGAAGCCGAACAGGCCGCGGTCAAGGTGCGCGAGCAGCTGCGCGACGAGGTCGCCGCGCTGGCGGTCAAGGGCGCCGAGCAGATCCTGCGCCACGAGGTCAACCCGGCGGTGCACGCCGAGCTCCTCGGTCGCCTGAAGACCGAGCTGTAAGACCATGGCCGAGCCCTCCACCATCGCCCGCCCGTACGCGGCGGCGCTGTTCCAGGCGAGCACCGCCGCGGACGGCGGCAAGCTCGTGGCGCAGCTCGACGCGCTCGCGCGCATCGCCGACGACGAAGGCCTGCGCCAGTTCGCCTCGGACCCGAAGGTTCGCGGCGACCAGGTGTTCGAGGTGGTCTCCGGCATCGCCGGCGCCGACCTCGACGCCAAGCTGCGCAACCTGCTCGGCACGGTGATCGAGAACGGCCGCCTGCCGGTGCTGCCCGAGATCGCGTCGCAGTTCCGCGCCCTGGTCAACGAGCGCAGCGGCAGCGCCGACGCGCACATCGAAAGCGCGTTCCCGCTCGACGCCGCGCAGCAGGCCGAGCTCGTGCAGACGCTCGAGAAGCGCTTCGGCCGCCAGCTCAAGGCCCAGGTCACGGTCGACCCGTCGCTGATCGGCGGCGTGCGCGTGACGGTCGGCGACGAGGTGCTCGACACCTCGGTGCGCGCCCGCCTCGAGCAGATGCGCGCCGCGCTGACGCACTGACGATCGAACCGCCACACAGCCACGCCCATCAACCCAGGCGGCCTTGCCGGCCTCACCTTTGGGAGTTAAGTCATGCAATTGAATCCCGCTGAAATTTCCGAACTGATCAAGAGCCGCATCGAAGGCCTGGGGGCGTCGTCCGACATCCGCAACCAGGGCACGGTCGTCTCGGTCACCGACGG
>DASVLN010000594.1:0-3421 GCA_036384855.1 Burkholderiaceae bacterium
GGCGCGGGCGTGGCGACGGGCTGCGCGACCGGTGCCGCGGCGGCGGCCGGCGTCGGGGCGACGGCGGCCATGATCGGCGCGGTCGTCGGCACGTTCTGGCCGGCGGCCACGCGCTTGAGCAGTTCTTCCTCGGCCAAGACCTTGGCCGCATAGCCGCCATCGTCGTCGCTCGTGCCGGCGCCGACGTAGAAGTGCAGTCCGCCCTGAAGGCCGCCTGCGCGGCTGATGCATTCCTTGAGCACCAGCACGCCCACGCGCAGGTTGCTCACGGGGTCGAACGCGGCCAGGTGGCCGCCGTAGGCCTCGTACTTGTCGTTGTGCACCTTGGTCATGACCTGCATCAGCCCCTGCGCGCCCACCGGGCTCTGCGCGAACGGGTTGAAGCTGGACTCCACCGCCATCACGGCCAGGATCAGCGTCGGGTCGATCTTGTCGCGCTGGCCGACGTTCCAGGACTCCTGCACCAGGCGGGCGATCGGCTCGGGGGCGACGTGGTAGCGGCGAACGATCCAGCGCGCGACATTGGCCTGCGCGCGCGTCAGGTCGGCCAGGTCGGCCGTCGACGACGAGTTGGCGGGGCCGCTGCCGGCCTGCGGCGGGTCCTGCTCGGCCGCGGCGGCGAGGTCCTCGCCGCCGCTGCGCGCCAGGTGGCGGGCTTCCAGCCAACCCCAGGCGCGGGCCTCGAGGCTGTCGCGCAGGTCGTCCTGGCCGGCCATGAACAGGGCGCCGGCCACCACGGCCAGGCCCACCATGGCCAGCATGCTGTGGCTCACATCCAGCAGCCCATGCCCGACGTCCGACAGGAAGACGGTCACCGACTCGCGCCCGGTCGTGAGCGCAGAGCGCATCAGTGCCTTGGGGCTAAGCATCTCTCTCCTTTCAGCAGCAGCGGCGGCTGGCCGGCGTGGCGCGCAGTGGGCGCTCGACGCATCGGGAAGCGGCGCTGGCGATAATGGCTCGCTGCCAGTCATGGCCGGTCGGGTCTGCACCTGGGCAGCCGGCGGCGGCGAGTCAGGGTCGGGCCGGCTGCGGGGGTGCCGGGATAACCCTGGGGATCGGTCTGGGCGGGATTGTGGTCAGCTCGAAATAACCCGTCAACCATATGGACTTTGAAAATCATAACCAAAAGATATGAAATACCGTGATCTGCGCGACTTCATGGCCGGTTTGGAGGATTCGGGCGAGTTGCGGCGTGTCCGGGAGAGCGTCTCCCCTAATCTGGAGATGACCGCCCTGGCCGACCGCGTGCTGCGAGCCGGCGGCCCGGCGCTGCTGTTCGAGCGCGCGACCGGCTTCGACGTCCCGGTGCTCGCCAACCTGTTCGGGACGCCGCGCCGCGTCGCGCTGGGCATGGGCGCGCAGGACGTGTCCGAGCTGCGCGGCATCGGCCAGCTCCTCGCGAGCCTGCGCGAGCCGGAGCCGCCGAAGTCGCTCAAGGACGCCGGCCACCTGTGGACGATGGCCAAGGCGTTGTGGGACATGAAGCCCGCGGTCGTGCGTTCCGGGCCGTGCCAGGACGTCGTGCAGGCGGCCGGCGAGATCGACCTCGCGCGCTGGCCCATCCAGACCTGCTGGCCCGGCGACGTCGCGCCGCTGGTCACCTGGGGCCTGGTCGTGACGCGCGGCCCGCGCGGCGTGCCCAAGCCGCGCCTGCGCCAGAACCTGGGCATCTACCGCCAGCAGGTGATCGGGCGGCGCGAGCTGATCATGCGCTGGCTCGCGCATCGCGGCGGGGCGTTGGACTTCCGCGACTTCGCGCGCGTGAACCCGGGCAAGCCGTTCCCGATCGCCTGCGTGCTCGGAGCCGACCCGGCGACCACGCTGGGCGCCGTGACCCCGGTGCCGGACGCCCTGAGCGAGTACCAGTTCGCCGGCCTGCTGCGCGGCGGCCGCACGGAGCTCGTCGAGACGCAGGCGGGCGAGGACGGCCTGATGCTGCAGGTGCCCGCACGCGCCGAGGTCGTGCTCGAGGGCCACATCCCACCCGCCGAGCCCGGCTTCACGGGCACCAGCGAGCACGGCATCCCGCTGCGCGAGCAGGGCGGCTATCTGCACGCGCTCGAGGGCCCGTACGGCGACCACACCGGCTACTACAACGAGCGCGACTGGTTCCCGGTATTCCGCGTCGACCGCCTCACGCACCGGCGCGACCCCGTCTACCACTCGACCTACACCGGCAAGCCGCCCGACGAGCCCGCAGTGCTGGGCGTCGCGCTCAACGAGGTCTTCGTGCCGCTGCTGCAGAAGCAGTTTCCCGAGATCGTCGACTTCTACCTGCCGCCCGAGGGATGCAGCTACCGCATGGCCGTCATCTCGATGAGGAAGGCCTACCCGGGCCACGCCAAGCGGCTGATGTTCGGCCTGTGGAGCGTGCTGCGACAGTTCATGTACACCAAGTTCATCGTCGTGGTGGACGACGACGTCGACATCCGCGACTGGAAGGAGGTGATCTGGGCGATCACCACCCGCATGGATCCCGCCCGCGACACGACGCTCGTCGAGAACACGCCGATCGACTACCTCGACTTCGCCTCGCCGGTCAGCGGCCTGGGCGGCAAGATGGGCCTGGACGCGACCTCCAAGTGGCCCGGCGAGACGCAGCGCGAGTGGGGTCGCCCGATCACGATGGCCGGCGCCCTGGATGCGGCCGCGCAGGCGCGCGTCGAGGCCGTCTTCGATGCGGTGATGGGTATCGGAAGGGCCGGCGCCTAGACCTTTCGCCGCCCGCCCGCAAGGGGGCAGCAGGCTATGGGAGCCCGCCGTCCCTTCGGGCATTTTTTCTTGCGGCGCCCGGCGAACGGGGCTATCTTGGAACTGCCTCGACGAGGCAACTCCCCAAGCGCAGTCGATGCGCAACCGGGGCCCCGGACGTTCCGCTCCAGAGCCCCATTGGATGGCGGTCAAGGCCATCCGGAAGCCCCGGCACCTTCCAGTGTCCGGGGCTTCGTCGTTCAGGCGCCGGCCCGCCGCGCGAGCAGCTCGCGCAGCACGTGGCGCATGCGCAGCGCGCCTTCGCCCGAGGGCATCCAAGCGAGGACGGCGCGGTCGTCGGGATAGGCCTGCCCCATGGGCGCCGCGACCAGCCGCAGGACCGGCGCGCCCGGGCCGCCGCCCAGCGTCGGGTCGTCGGCGGCACGCCGGAAGTCGCGCAGTGCACGGGGCATGTGCCACCCGCTGGTCACGACCACGATCGTGCGCACGCCGGCCGGCCGCAGCAGGGCGACGGTGTTGGCGGCGTTCTCGCGCGTGTCGCGCGAGCGTGGTTCGACCCAGCGCAGGGGATGGCCGAATTCGGCCTGCGCCGCCCGGGCCATCACCTCGGCTTCCGGCGTGCCGTCGCCGGTGGCGGCCCAGCCGCGGCCGCCGGATGCGGCCAGCGGGATGCCGGTCTCCCGGCTGAGCCAGACGCCGTAGCGCAGCC
>DASVLN010000595.1:0-2165 GCA_036384855.1 Burkholderiaceae bacterium
CGCGCCATCGCCGCCGCCAGCAGCGGGATCGGCACGAACAGCGCCAGCTCGGCGAGCAGCCAGCGGCGCGTGGCGGCGACCTCGGCGGCCGTCGGCGTGAAGCCGGCGTCGGCGCGGGCGGCGCGCTTCCAGCGCAGGAAGCGCAGCGTCGGCGCGATCGAGACGAGGCCCACCGCGAGGAAGAACGCGAGCTTGGCCCAGAACACCGGGTTGTGCAGGAAGAACTCCGCGCCCTTGGCGCCCTTGAAGACACGGCCGAAGCCCACGACGACCAGCAGCCCGGCAGTCGCCCCGTAGGCCGCGTCCAGCGAGGCGAGGGTGCGCACCATCGCCGGTGCGACGGACTTGTGCAGCAGCGCGAACTCGACGGCGATCAGCGCGAGCAGCGTGAAGGCGAGCGCGTGGTGGGCGAGGGCGAGCAGCAGGTCGGTCGTCACGGTCGTCTCCGGTCTCGGTGGGTGGAATGTTTCCACTGGGTACATCGATGCGTGGATGCTACGGATCGATGTGACCGATGTCAACATGGACGTGATCGCCACGTCGGCGGCGCGCCTGCGCGAGCGATGACGCACCCGTGCGAAAATGTCACCGATGTCAACATCCCGGCCACGGCCGGCGCTCCGATCCCCGCGATGGCCCGACCGTCGAAGACCCCCGCACGCCGCGGCTACCACCACGGCGACCTGAAGAACGCGCTGCGCGCCGCCGCGGCGGCGTTGATCGCTCGCCAGGGCGTCGACGCGGTGAGCCTGCGCGAGATCTCGCAGGCCGCCGGCGTCAGCCACACCGCGGCCTACCGCCACTACGCCGACAAGCAGGCGCTGCTGGCCGACCTCGCCGAGGACGGCTTCCGCCGCCTGGCCGCGATCAACCGCCGGCTGGCGGCCTCGACGCCGGGCGGGCCGGTCGAGCAACTCAAGGCCTGCGGGCGCGCCTACGTGCGCTTCGGACTCGCCGAGCCGCACCTGTTGCACCTGATGTTCAGCCAGGCGATCCCGGACTGGTCGCTGCATCCCGGCCTGAAGGAGGCGAGCGACGAGCTCGCCGCGACGCTGGCCGAGGTCGTCGCCGCGGGCCAGGAAGGCGGCGGCCTGCGCCCGGCGCCGCTGGGCGAGCTCACGCTGACGGCCTGGTCGCTGGTGCACGGCCTCGCGCTGCTGCTGGTCGGCCGGCGCATCCCGGTGCCGGAGATCGACGACGCCTTCGTGGAGCACATGTCGCAGGCCTGCGTGGAGCTGCTCGTGCAGGGGCTCGCGAAGCCGGCGCGGCGCTGACATCCTGCGCGCGATCGGCCGTCCCGGGAGGCGGGGCCGCGCGTTGCGCGGGAGGTCGCGAACGGTCAGCCGGGGATGGACGCCAGCATCCCCGCGGCGACGGCGAGCACGGCCACGGCAGCGGCCAGCAGTGCGCCCAGGCGTACCAGGAAGCCGGGCAGCGAGCCGCCGGCCCCCGGCGTCGCATCCTCGCCGTACCCCGCGTCCGGTGGCGCGGACGCCGCCGCCGATGGATTCTCGGGGTTCGCAGGCAGCAGGACGGTCGCGAGCATGGTGCTTGGGGATGGCGCGCGGCGCCGGGGCGTGATCCGATGCGACATCTTGCGAGCGGGCGGCGCGCTCCGGAATACCGCGATCCGGGGATGCGCCCCCGCGTTTACAGCCCGCCCCGCGCTTGCTCCAATCGCCCGATGCCGTCCCTCCCCGAAGGCCCGCGCGCCGCCGCCGGCGCCGTCCTGCCGATCCGCATCCTGCTCGTCGACGACGACGAGGCGTTCCGCGAATCGGTCTGCGCCGCCGTCGCCCGCGACGGCGCGATGACGCTCGCCGCGCAGGCGGGCTCGGTCGCGCTCGCGCGCGAGGCGATCGTGCGCGGCAACTTCGATGTCGCGCTCGTCGACCTGGGATTGCCCGACGGCAACGGCATCGACCTGATCCGCGAGATCGCGCGCACCCGGCCCGAGACCGACGTGATGGTGGTCACCGTGTTCGGCGACGAGGCGCACGTGCTCGCCTCCGTCGAGGCCGGTGCCACGGGCTACGTGCTCAAGCGCAGCCTGAACGACCTCGGGGAGACGGTGCGGGAGCTGCGCGCCGGCGGCTCGCCGATCAGCCCCGTGATCGCGCGCCAGCTGCTGCAGCGCTTCAAGCACGGCGGCGGGGAGGCGCCCG
>DASVLN010000596.1:0-4268 GCA_036384855.1 Burkholderiaceae bacterium
CGTGACCAGCGCGCGCGCGATCGCGACCCGCTGGCGCTCCCCGCCCGACAGCTCCGCCGGCCGGTGCTCCGCGCGCGCGCGCAGGCCGACGGCGTCCAGCATCTCCAGGGCGCGGGCGTGGGCCTCGGGCGCCTTCTCGCGCCGGATCAGCAGCGGCATCGCGACGTTGTCCAGCGCCGAGAATTCCGGCAGCAGGTGGTGGAACTGGTAGACGAAGCCGAGGTGGCGGTTGCGGAACGCGCCCTGCGCCGCCGGCGACAGCGCGTGCACGTCCTGGCCCATCAGGACGACGCGGCCGCCGGTGGGGGCGTCCAGGCCGCCGAGCAGATGCAGCAGCGTGCTCTTGCCCGAGCCCGAGGCGCCGACCACGGCCAGCGTCTCGCCGGCGCGCACCGTCAGGTCGACGGCGGACAGCACCTGCACGTCCAGCGGCCCCTCGGTGAACCGGCGGCCCAGCTGCGTGGCTTGCAGCACGACCGCGCCGGCGCCCGGCGTCGTGTTCGCGGCGTCACTCATAGCGCAGCGCCTCCGCTGGCCGGACGTTGGCGGCGCGCCAGCTCGGGTAGACGGTCGCGACGAAGGCGAACAGCAGCGACCAGAAGCAGATCGGCACGATGTCGCCGGCCTGCGGGTCGCTGGGCATGTGGTCGATCAGGTAGACGCTCGCCGGCAGGAAGGTGGTGTGCAGCAGGTGCTCGATGAAGGGCACGATGCTCGGGATGTTGAACGCCACCAGCAGCCCGAAGACGACGCCGCCGACGGTGCCCGCGATGCCGGCCGACGCGCCCTGCACCATGAAGATCGCCATGATGGAGCGCGGGCTCGCGCCGAGCGTGCGCAGGATCGCGATGTCGGCCTGCTTGTCCGTGACCGTCATGACGAGCGTCGTGACGAGGTTGAACGCCGCCACCGCGACGATCAGCGTGAGGATGATGAACATCATCGTCTTCTCGATCTGCACCGCGTCGTACCAGGCGGCGTTGGTGCGGGTCCAGTCGGTGACGCGGATGCCCGGGTCGAGGCCGTGCGCGAGGCGGGCGGCGGCGTTGCGGGCGTCGTTGACGTCGGCCAGGCGCAGCTGCACGCCGGTGGGGCCGCCGGTGCGGTAGAGGCGCGCGGCGTCGTCCACGTTGGCGAGCGCGAGGCCGCTGTCGTACTCGTAGTGGCCGACGGAAAAGATGCCGACCACGTTGAACGACTTCAGCCGCGGCAACGCGCCGGCGGGCGTGACCTGCGCGCCCGGGGCGATGACGGTGACCTGGTCGCCGACGCCGACCCCCAGCGCGCGCGCGAGCTCGGAGCCGAGGACGATGTTCCAGCTGCCGGGGACGAGCTTGGCGAGCACGCCTTCCTGCGCGAGCTCCGCCGACACGGCGGTGACCTTGGGTTCCTCCGCCGGGTCGATGCCGCGCACGATCGCGCCCTGCATGCCGTCGCCGTGGGCGAGCAGGGACTGCGTCTCGACGTAGGGCGCAGCGCCGCGCACGCCGGGCTCGATGCGCGCGGCCTGCGCCACGAGCGTGCGCCAGTCGGCCACGGCGCTGCCGTCCTGCTCGGTCAGCTGGATGTGCGCGATCGCGGCGAGCATGCGGTCGCGCACCTCCTTCTGGAAGCCGTTCATCACCGACAGCACGATGATCAGCGCGGCCACGCCGAGCGCGATGCCTCCCATCGAGAACGCGGAGATGAACGAGATGAAGGCGTTGCGCCGCCCCGCGCGGCCGGCGCGCGTGTAGCGCCAGCCAATCAACCATTCGAAAGGCACCGAGGATTCCCCGCCCACGCGGGAGCGCGCGGGCAACCGGCGCATTCTAGACAGGTGCCCGGCGGGTGCTCCGGGCGGATCCGGTTCCAACGCCGCGCGTCGCGACCGCGCGAAACACGCGTAATTGACCGTTTTTGGACGCCCCGGCGGCGCGCGCTTGCGTAAGATCGACGGGATCGACTGGCGCCGCCCTTCCTCGACGGCGCATGAGGAACGAACGAGAGATGAAAGCACCCGACTTCGCGGGCGCCTCGCGGGAGGTGTTGTCCTTCCTGCACCGGCGCCTGGGGATGGAGATCTGGATGGTCACGCGCGCCGACGACGAGGACTGGGTGGTCCTCGCCGCCGATGGCCACGGCTTCGGCATCGAGGAAGGCAGCGCCTTCCCGTGGACCGAGACCTTCTGCTCCCGCATGGTCAGCGGAGAGGGCCCGCGCGTCGCGCCGCGCGTCGCCGACGTCCCGGCCTATGACACCCTGCCCATCGCGCGCCGGATGCCCGTGGGCGCCTACGTCGGCGTGCCGCTGTTCGACGCCGGCGGCGACCTGCTGGGCACGCTGTGCGGGCTCAGCGCCGAGCCGATGCCGGCCTCGCTCGTCGACGAGCAGCCCATGGTCGAGGTCCTTGCCGACATGCTCAGCGGCCTGCTCAACGCCGAGCTGCATACCAGCGCGCTCGCACGCGAGGCTGAGAACGCGCGCGCCGAGGGCCTGGCCGACCCGCTGACCGGCCTCGCCAACGCGCGCGGCTGGGAGGCCGCGCTCGCCGTCGAGGACGAGCGCTGCCGCCGCTACGGCGCCACCGCCTGCGTCATCGCGATGGAGCTCGACGGCATGATCTCGCCCGCGGCTTCGCCCGAGGCGCGCGCGGCCTACGACGCCGTGCTGGTGCGCGCCGCCCAGGCGCTGCGCCAGACCGTGCGTCGCCCCGACACCGTCGCCCGCCTGGACGGCGACCGCTTCGTGCTGATGGGCGTCGAGTGCACCACCGCCGAGGCGATGGCCCTGCTGCGCCGCCTCGAGCTGAGCCTGCAGGCTGCCGAGCTGTCGGCGGCCCTGGGCATGGCGATGCGCCACCGCAGCAGCGACCTGCTCGACACCTTCGAGCGCGCCGTCGCCGCGATGGAGGAGCACCGGGACGCGCGGGCGCGCGACTGAACGCGCGATCCCGGGCGCGTCCGGGTCGCCCCTGGTGGGTCCGCGCGCCGAGGGCGTCGACAATTCCTCCTCGACAGGGAGGAGACCCATGACCGACGCTTTCGATGCCTACCGCCCACCCGAGGCGCGCGTGGACGACGACGACCTTCGCCCGGTGGCGGGTCGCCCGCTCGCCGGCCGGGGCCGTCGCTTCGCCGGCCTGCTCCTGGACATGGTCGGGGTGATCCTGTTCGGCATGGTCGTGGGCTTCGTCATCGGCGTCCTGCAGGCGTTCGGCGTCGGCCCGTTCCTGCGCGACGCCATCCGGGGCGGGATGGGCGAGCGCCTGTTCGGCTGGGGGCTGGGCTTGGCCTACTACCTGGTCTTCGAAGGTCTCTGGGGTCGCACGCCGGCCAAGATGCTGCTGGGCATGCGCGTGGTCGGCGAGGACGGCGGCCGGCCGAGCTTCCTGCGCATCCTCGGGCGCACCGCGGCCCGCTTCATCCCGCTCGAGGCGTTCACCTTCCTCGCGGGCGTGCCCGGGCTGCACGATCGGGTGTCGAAGACGCGCGTGGTGACGGTCCGCTGAAGGCACCCGGAGGCGCGGCCGCGCCGGCCGTGCGCGGGATAATCATCCGATGCACCTCGTGATCCCCTTCGCCTCGGCGCTGTCCGAGGCCGCGGCGCAGGCCGCCGGCACCCTGGCCCTGCCGAACCTGGAGCGCCTCGTCTCGCGCTGGGCCGCCGAGGACGCCGACCCGATCGCCGCGGACGCGCTGCCGGACGACGGCCCCGAGTACACGCTGTCGCTGCCGCACGAGCGCGTCCTCGCGCAGGCGCGCGGCTGGCCGGTCGCCGATGGCCTGCTGGCGTTCGCCGCCGAGGCCGCCCGCGAGGACGGCCTGGACGTCGAGCCCGGCAGCGGCTGGGGCCGCGTGACCCCGGCGCACTGGCACGTCGGCCGCGACGAGATCCACCTCCTCGACCCGGCCGGGCTCGAGCTCACGCAGGACGAGGCCGCCACGCTGCACGCCGCGCTCGCGCCGCTGTTCGAGGAACTCGGCTGGCGCTGGCTGCGCGCAGCCTCGGGCCGCTGGTACGCGAGCCATCCGTCGCTCGCCGCGTTGCCCACCGCGTCGATCGACCGCGTGATCGGGCGCAACGTCGATCTCTGGCTCAACGACGACCCGGGCGCCCTGCTCGTGCGGCGGCTCCAGAGCGAGGTGCAGATGATGCTGTACGTGCACCCGCTCAACGACGCCCGCGAGGCGCGCGGCGCGCAGCCCGTCAACTCGTTCTGGCTGGCCGGCACGGGCGCGGCGCGTCCGGCCGCCGAGGCGCCGCCGGCCGACCTCGTGGTCGACGAG
>DASVLN010000597.1:0-6563 GCA_036384855.1 Burkholderiaceae bacterium
CGCCGCTGTTCGGCCTGCGCGCCGACGACGTGATGCCGGGCGCGCCGGTGCAGACCGTGAGCACCGGCACCCCGCAGCTGATGATGCTGCTGCGCGACCACGACGCCCTGCGCCGCGCACGGCCGCCCGAGGATCCTCACTACTCGCGCTACAAGGCGGGCTCGGACTTCTTCAGCCCGCACCTGTTCTGCGTCGGCGGCGCGACGCCCGACGGCGACACCTTCGCCCGGCACTTCGGCATAGCGCCTGACCTGCCGGAGGATCCGGTCACCGGCTCCGCGACCGGCGGCATGGCCGCATACCTCTGGCGGTATGGCCACCTGGCGCGGCCGCGCTTCGTCGCCGAGCAGGGCCATTGGATGGGACGCCCGGGTCGCATCGACGTGACACTGGCCGGACCACGGGACGCGATCGAGCACGTGCAGGTCGCGGGCACGGCGGTGGTGCTGGTCGAGGGCGTGCTGCGCGACTGACCGGCGCATCCGCCGCGGCGCGCATCGTTCACGCGCCTGCGCGCAGCGCGCCCGCGAGCCACGCGCGCGCGGCGTCGAGGGGCACGTCGATCGCCACCTGCTTGCGCCGGCTGGCCTCGCCGCGCAGCAGCTCGACGTCGCGTCGGGCCACTCCCAGCGACTTCGCGAGCCAGGCGACGAGCGCGTCGTTGGCACGCCCTTCGATCGGCGGCGCGGCCAGGCGCACGCGCAGCGCGCCGTCGTGCAGCCCGTCCACCTGCGTGCGCCTGGCGTTGGGCACGACGCTGAGCGACAGCACGACGCGGCCGTCGCGCACCGAGAGGCAGGCCGCAGGATCGGGAGCGGTCATGATCGCGCGATGGCGCGGAGTGGATGCGACGCGCTGGGCACAGACGGAAAAAAGCCCGGCGCGGGGCCGGGCTTGCCGTTCAGGAGAACGCGTCCGCTCAGGGCTTGTTGCCCGTCGGGAAGGGCCAGGCGGCGGCCGGGCTCAGCGCGGTCTTCGCAGCGGGCGCAGGCGCAGCGGCCGCAGCCGAAGGGGCCGCGGCGGGCGCGGCGGCCTTCTTCGCGGCAGCCTTCTTCGCAGGGGCCTTGGCAGCGGCCTTCTTCGCAGGCGCCTTGGCGGCAGCCTTCTTCGCAGGGGCCTTCGCGGCAGCCTTCTTCGCAGGCGCCTTGGCGGCGGCCTTCTTCGCAGGCGCCTTCTTGGCAGCGGCCTTCTTCGCCGGAGCCGCCTTCTTCGCCGGAGCCGCCTTCTTCGCCGCGACCTTCTTGGCCGGAGCGGCCTTCTTCGCCGCCGCCTTCTTGGCCGGAGCCGCCTTCTTCGCAGCGACGGCCTTCTTCGCCGGAGCCGCCTTCTTGGCCGGAGCCGCCTTCTTGGCCGGGGCCTTCTTCGCCGGAGCCGCCTTCTTCGCGGCGGCCTTCTTGGCCGGAGCGGCCTTCTTCGCCGGGGCAGACTTCTTGCTGACCGGTTTCTTCGCAGTTGCCATTTCAATCTCCTTGATCAAGTTACGGAAAACACCGGGATGCTCGAGCAACCCGGGATTCATCGCCTGCTCGCCTTTACCGTCGCTTCAGCGACGGCCGGCTCGCATGACGATGAACTCGTTTGCGACATCGGCGAACCCCATCTGACGGAGGTCCTTCCGACGGCGCGAATCTTGATCGGTCACAACATCTGGAAACCGGTCGCGCCCGCTGTCTCGCGGGCCTCGACATCAGTCCCAGGACAGGGCGCCACCCGATTGGTACTCGATGACGCGGGTTTCGAAAAAGTTGCGTTCCTTCTTGAGGTCGATCATCTCGCTCATCCAGGGGAACGGGTTTTCCTCGTTCGGGAAGAGCGCCTCCAGGCCGATCTGCTGGGCTCGCCGGTTGGCGATGTAGCGCAGGTAGCCCTTGAACATCGACGCGTTCAGACCCAGCACGCCGCGCGGCATGGTGTCTTCGGCGTAGCGGTACTCGAGGTCGACGGCCTTCAGGAACAGGCCCTTGATCTCGTCCTTGAACTCGGTCGTCCACAGGTGCGGATTCTCGAGCTTGACCTGGTTGATGAGGTCGATGCCGAAGTTGCAGTGCATCGACTCGTCGCGCAGGATGTACTGGTACTGCTCGGCGGCGCCCGTCATCTTGTTCTGGCGGCCCAGCGCGAGGATCTGCGTGAAGCCGACGTAGAAGAACAGGCCTTCCATCAGGCACGCGAAGACGATCAGGCTGCGCAGCAGCGTGCGGTCGGCCTGCGGCGTGCCAGTGTGGAAGTTCGGATCCATGATCGCCTCGATGAAGGGGATCAGGAACTCGTCCTTGTCGCGGATCGAGGCGACCTCGTGGTACGCGTTGAAGATCTCGCTCTCGTCCAGGCCCAGCGACTCGACGATGTACTGGTAGGCGTGCGTGTGGATCGCTTCCTCGAACGCCTGGCGCAGCAGGAACTGGCGGCACTCGGGGGCGGTGATGTGGCGGTAGGTGCCGAGCACGATGTTGTTCGCCGCGAGCGAGTCCGCCGTGACGAAGAAGCCGAGGTTGCGCTTGATGATGCGGCGCTCGTCCTCGGTCAGGCCGTTCGGATCCTTCCACGTCGCGATGTCGCGCGACATGTTGACCTCCTGCGGCATCCAGTGGTTCGCGCAGGTGGCGAGGTACTTCTCCCACGCCCACTTGTACTTGAACGGCACCAGCTGGTTGACGTCGGTCTGGCCGTTGATGATGCGCTTCTCGGAGACCGTCACGCGGCGCGTGCTGCGCGCTTGGTGCGACGCGCCCGGCTGCGGCGTCGACTGCGTGTGCGCCGAGGTGGCGGGCGAGACCTGCGGCTCCGAATGCGGCACCGCGCGCGCATCGACGGCTTGCGTCAGGAGGGGAGCGGACTGCACTTCACGGAGTGACGGGGAGGCCGTGCGCCCGTCGCGATCGATCGCGGTGGCGCCATTCGGCGGAGAACTTTGCGGAGACCGGAGGTCGTCTTCCCAGACCAGCATGTGTGTGCTTCCTATGGCTGCGAATTATCGGAGTGTTGTGTCGAAACACCAAGCACTTATTGACAGCGCGCCGCGCTCGTTGTTGCGGTATCGCATCGAAGAATCGACATCGGCATCACGCATCGACATGCGTTCCTCGTTGCATCGCGATGCATGTCGCGCGACGTCGCGGTCCGTGTCGATGCGCGCTCGCGGCGAGCGCATCGCACGCGCGTCCGGGACGCGTCGCGCGATGCGCGCCGTCGTCTTACTGGCAGGCCTCGCAGGTCGGATCGTCGACGCCGCAGAACTTGATGTCGGTGGCGGGTCCGGACTCCGCCAGCATCGCCTGTGCCTGCGCCGCGACGGCGTCGAGCGCGGACAGCCCGCCGCCGTGCGACGAGCTCGGCACCGCGTTGAGCTGCTTGCGGTCGACCGTGCTCTTCTCGGCGTGCGTCGCGCCCATCGTGCGCAGGTAGTAGGTCGTCTTCAGGCCGCGCAGCCAGGCAAGCTTGTAGGTCTCGTCGAGCTTCTTGCCCGACGCGCCGGCCAGGTAGATGTTGAGCGACTGCGCCTGGTCGATCCACTTCTGGCGGCGCGCGCCGGCCTCGACCAGCCACGTCGCGTCGACCTCGAACGCGGTGGCGTACAGGGCCTTCAGCTCCTCGGGCACGCGGTCGACGGCGCGCAGCGAGCCGTTGTAGTGCTTCAGGTCCATCAGCATCACCGAGTCCCACAGGCCCAGGCGCTTGAGGTCGCGCACGAGGTACTCGTTGACGACGGTGAACTCGCCCGACAGGTTGGACTTGACCGACAGGTTGCCGAAGCACGGCTCGATCGACGCGTCGACGCCGATGATGTTGGAGATCGTCGCCGTCGGCGCGATCGCCACGCAATTGGAATTGCGCATGCCGTGCTGGGCGATCTTCGCGCGCAGCGCGTCCCAGTCGAGCGTGGACGAGCGGTCGACCTCGACGTAGCCGCCGCGGTTCTTCGCGAGCAGGTCGATCGAGTCCGGCGGCAGGATGCCCTTGTCCCACAGCGAGCCGCGGAACGAGGAATAGCGGCCGCGTTCGGCGGCGAGCTCGGTCGAGGCCGTGTAGGCGTAGTAGCAGACGGCTTCCATCGAGCGGTCGGCGAACTCCACCGCGGCCTGGCTCGCGTACGGCACGCGCAGCTGGTACAGGCAGTCCTGAAAGCCCATGATGCCGAGTCCGACCGGGCGGTGGCGCAGGTTCGAGTCGCGCGCCTTCTTGACCGCGTAGTAGTTGATGTCGATCACGTTGTCGAGCATGCGCATCGCGGTGGCGACCGTCTTGCGCAGCTTCGAGTGGTCGATCACCAGCCCGTCGCTCGTCTCGACCAGGTGCTGGGCGAGGTTGACCGAGCCGAGGTTGCAGACGGCGATCTCCGTGTCGCTCGTGTTGAGCGTGATCTCCGTGCACAGGTTGGACGAGTGCACGACGCCGACGTGCTGCTGCGGCGAGCGCACGTTGCACGCGTCCTTGAACGTGATCCAGGGATGGCCGGTCTCGAACAGCATCGAGAGCATGCGGCGCCACAGGTCCTTGGCGGGCATGCGCTTGAACAGCTTGATCTCGCCGCGGTCGGCCTTGGCCTCGTACTCGACGTAGGCCTTCTCGAAGTCGGCGCCGATGCGGTCGTGCAGGTCGGGGCAGGTCGACGGCGAGAACAGCGTCCAGTCGCCGCCCTCCATCACGCGGCGCATGAACAGGTCGGGGATCCAGTTGGCCGTGTTCATGTCGTGCGTGCGGCGGCGGTCGTCGCCGGTGTTCTTGCGCAGCTCGAGGAACTCCTCGATGTCGAGGTGCCACGACTCGAGGTAGGCGCAGACCGCGCCCTTGCGCTTGCCGCCCTGGTTGACCGCGACGGCGGTGTCGTTGACGACCTTGAGGAAGGGCACGACGCCCTGGCTCTTGCCGTTGGTGCCCTTGATGTAGGAGCCGAGCGCGCGGACGTTGGTCCAGTCGTTGCCCAGGCCGCCGGCGAACTTCGACAGCAGCGCGTTCTCCTTGAGCGCCTCGTAGATGCCGTCCAGGTCGTCGGCCACCGTCGTCAGGTAGCAGCTGGACAGCTGCGAGCGGCGCGTGCCCGAGTTGAACAGCGTCGGCGTCGACGACATGAAGTCGAAGGTCGACAGCACGTTGTAGAACTCGATCGCGCGCGTCTCGCGGTCGATCTCGCCCAGCGCGAGGCCCATCGCGACGCGCATGAAGAACGCCTGCGGCATCTCGATGCGCACGTCCTGGTCGTGCAGGAAGTAGCGGTCGTACAGCGTCTGCAGGCCGAGGTAGTCGAACTGCAGGTCGCGCGAGGCGTCGAGCGCCGCGCCCAGCTTGGCCAGGTCGTACTGCGCGAGCTTCTCGTCCAGCAGCTCCGCCTTGATGCCGCGCTTGATGAAGGTCGGGAAGTAGTCGGCGTAGCGCTGCTGCATCTGCTCCTGCGTCACTTCCTCGCCGAGGATCTCGCGGCGGATCGTGTGCAGCAGCAGGCGCGCGGTGGCGCGGGTGTAGGCGGGCTCCTTCTCGATCAGCGTGCGCGCGGCGAGGATGGCGGCCTTGTGCACCTCCTCCATCGGCACGCCGTCGTACAGGTTGCGGCGCGTCTCGGCGAACACCGGCTCGGCCTGGACGTCGTCACCGAGGCCGAAGCACGCCGACTCGATCAGCGCGCGCAGCTTGGCGGTGTCGAGCGGCACGCGCCCGCCCTTGTCGGTGACGAACAGCTCGGGCTCGGCGACCTTGGCCTCGACGATGCCGGCCTTCACGCGGTCCTGCGCGCGGCGCTCGCGGTACAGGACGTAGGCGCGCGCGACCTCGTGGTGGCCGCCGCGCATCAGGCCGAGCTCGACCTGGTCCTGGATGTCCTCGATGTGGAACGTGCCGCCGGCCGGGCGCGAGCGCAGCAGCGCGCGCACGACGGTCTCGGTCAGGCCGTCGACGGTCTCGCGCACGCTCGCCGACGCCGCGCCCTGGGTGCCGTGCACCGCGAGGAAGGCCTTCATCAGCGCGACCGCGATCTTGCTGGGTTCGAAGGCGACGACCGCACCGTTGCGGCGCAGGATCTGGTAGCCCTGGTAGGCGGATTGCGAGCCGGCCACCGTGTTGCCGGAGGACACGGGGCGCGCGGCGGCGCCGGACTCGTTGATGGCGGATGCGATTCCTTGCATGTCGACCCCTCTTGCTGGAATTCAGTTCGGTGTTGATGTATGTGGAACACGCAATGCGCGGCCCCGGCTCCTTGCGGAACCTCGTGGGGACGGCATTGCGTGGACACCCACCGGACCCTTCGCGGGGACGCTTCTTCCTGGACGAGGCGCGGCCGTTTCGGCTGCCACCTGGATCACCGGACGCGTCGTGGTGAGTGACATGTGGTGTGGATCAGATGCGTGACTGTAGCACGAGTGGGCACTATATCTGGGGTGCCGGAGCCCTTCAAGCACTACCCCTAGCGTGACAACCCTCTTGACGAATCCACGATGACGGTTTCGCGAAATCGTCTGCGCACGACAGCGGATCGTCTTCTCCGCGCGCCAACCCGCATGGACACGAGCGGCGGGCGGTGCAACCCGCATGCCTGCGGGCCTTGCGGGCCGCCGCATGCGCGCAGGCCGCAT
>DASVLN010000598.1:0-2380 GCA_036384855.1 Burkholderiaceae bacterium
GGGGCCGGGCGCCGTGCTCGCGAGGATCCCGGAAGACGAGCTGCGCCGCCGCCTGGAGGCCCAGCCCGAGCTCGCGGCGATGGACCGCTTCCTGGCCGTGACGGCCGAGGATCTCGGCGCCGACCTGATCTACCTGCTGGACGACGCCGGCAACACGGTCGCCTCCAGCAGCGCCGGCACGCCCACGAGCCCGGTCGGCCAGCACGTCGCCGAACCGGCGTACCTCGACCAGCTGCTGGAGCGCGGCAGCACGCGCGAGTTCGCGATCGGCCGCGTCACCGGCATCCCCGGGCTGTACTTCTCGGCCGCCATCGCGCGCAATGGCCGCTTCGCCGGGGCGGTGGTCGTCAAGCGCAATACGCCGGCGCTGGCGGCGATGGTGGGCCACGAGGGCGCGTTCGTCGCCGATGCGCAGGGCGTCGTGATCCTCGCGCAGGACACGAAGCGGCTGCTGCTCGCGATGCCGGGGGCGGCGGTGGCGGCGATGGATCCGGCCACGCGCGAGTCGCGCTACCGCCGCGACCGCCTGCCGGAGCTGCGCATCGCGCCCTGGCCGGGCGACCCGGACGGCGTGCTGCGCACGATCGGCGCCGACCCGACGCCCCAGGTGCTCGTGCAGCGGCACATGGTGTTCGAGGCGCTGGACGTCTACGTCGCGCAGCCGCTGCCCGAGATCGAGGCCCTCGCGCACGAGCGCCTGGCCGACTTCGCGCTGCTGTCGGTGGCCGGCGCCGGCGCGATCGCGCTGGTCGCCGCCGGTTTGGGCGGCTGGCGCGCGCGGCGGCAGGTGCTGGACGCGCTGGATCATCTCGCCGCCGCCAACCACCAGCTGTCGGTGCAGATGGCCGAACGCCAGCGCGCGGAGGCACTGCTGGGCGAGTCGCGCGAGGTGCTCGAGGTCCACGAGGCGCGCCTGCGCGCGGTGCTGCGCAACCTGCCCGAGCAGGTGTGGATGAAGGATCGCGCGGGCGCCTACCTGGCGGTCAACGCGGAGTTCGAGCGCTTCCAGGGCCGGCCCGCCGCGGAGTTCCTGGGCCGCACCGACGACGACTTCGAGTCGCCCGAGCGCGCCGCGCGCTTCGCCGCCCAGGACCGCGCCGCGCTCGCCGCGCCGGAGCCGCTCGTCTTCGACGACGTCGACCGTCCCGCCGCGGGCGGCGGCGACCGCCGGCTGCAGATCATCAAGAGCGCCGTGCGCGACGACCGCGGCCAGGTCATTGGCGTGGTCGGCATCGCGCGCGACATGACCGAGGTGCTGGCGGCCAACCAGGCGCTGAAGACGAGCGAGGCGCGCCTGCGCGCGACCTTCGAGACCGCGGGCGACGCGATCCTGATCATCCGCCGCGCGATCGTCGTCGACTGCAACTCGCGCGCGGTGCAACTGCTGGGCGCGCGCTCGCGCGGCGAGCTGCTGGGACGGCGCATCGACGTGCTCGGGCCCGAACGCCAGCCGGGGGGCGAGTCCTCGCGCGTGCTCGCGGCGCGCTACGTCGACGCGGTGCGCGCAGGCGGCCAGCTGACGGCCGAGTGGCGCTGCCGGCGCCTGGACGGCGGGGAGTTCGACGCCGAGATCACGCTCAGCCTGTTCGAGCACGACGGCCAGCGCCTGCTGCAGTCGGTGCTGCGCGACGTCAGCGAGCGAAAGCGCATGATCGCGGCGCTCGAGTCGGCCAAGGAGGAGGCCGAGCGCGCCAACCGCAGCAAGAGCGTGTTCCTCGCCAACATGAGCCACGAGATCCGCACGCCGCTGAACGCCGTCCTCGGCTTCACGCAGCTGCTGCTGGCCGATCGCAAGCTGCCCGAGGAGGCGCAGTCGCGGCTGCGCGTGATCCACGCCGCGGGCAACCGGCTGCTCGGGCTGATCAACGACGTGCTCGATCTCGCGAAGATCGAGTCCGGCGGGCTGCAGGTGGCGCTCGCGCCGTTCGACCTGCTCCAGGAGCTGCGCGACATCGACCACCTGTACGGCGCCCACGCGCGCGCCAAGGGCGTCGCGCTGCACAGCGAACTCACGCTCGCCGCGCCTGCGGTCGTGATGGGCGACCGCACCAAGGTCGGCCAGATCGTCTCCAACCTGCTGGGCAACGCGCTGAAGTTCACGGAGCGGGGCCGCATCGGGCTGCATGCCTGGCGGGAGGCCGGCGCCGCCGAGCGCGTGTGGATCGAGGTCGAGGATACGGGCGTCGGTATCGCGGAGGCCGAGCTCGGCGAGCTGTTCGTGCCCTTCCGCCAGGGCGCGGCCGGCCAGGAGAAGGGCGGCACGGGCCTCGGGCTCGTGCTCTCGCGCGACATGGCGCGCGCGATGGGCGGCGACCTCGTCGTCACGAGCGCGCCCGGCGTCGGCACCCGCGTGCGGGTGTGGCTGCCGCTGCCGCCGACC
>DASVLN010000599.1:0-4270 GCA_036384855.1 Burkholderiaceae bacterium
CGCCCGTATGCTCGCGCCCTGCAGCTTCATGCCCGCGATCAGCACGCGCTCTTCAGGCCTGAGTTGCCTGTACTTGCTTCCTTCTTCCATCGCAGCACCTTACCGGAGGTGAGGTGTTGCACTTCAGACTTGAGGTCGCCCTCCCATTCGTCAAATTCCTCGATGTCCGGCTTCGGCTCCTTCATCTTCTGCTCTTGCTTCTCGGTCGACAGCGTCTGCGCGATCCGCTCGAGGCTCGGCGCCCTCGCGATGATTTCCTTGTCCAGCTTTCTCTTGCGGACAACGATCTTGCCTTGTTTGTCGCTTGAGTTGTTCATGACTTGACCTCCGTTACTCGGCTATAGGTGGCCGTGACGTGCTTGAAGCGGGCCCCGTTCTCATCGCTGTAATCCGCTGCTTCAAGCCGGCTCATGATGCTAGCCAGTTCGAATCCGCTCTCGGCCAGGAAGCAAAGCAGCGAAAAAAGCTTTCTCTCCGGATCCGATGCAAGCAGCACGTACTGGTCAACCGCTGCCGGCGAGCTCGATACATCCCGTTCAAAGACCGCGTAGGACGAGTCGCCCTCACCGAAGATCTGCACGGACACGCCCTGGCGGTAGTAGTGACGATCCTCGCTCAATATGAACCGCATCCACTCGGTCAAGCAGTTCAGCGAAGGAGCTGCTTCTTCGATTTGCTTGTCAAGAGAGTTCATTGAATATCTACACTTCGCGCTGCATGAATGAACGCCAGGGGTTCGTTGTATCGGGGTGTCGATCGATCGGTTGGAAGAATAGCCCGGACCCGGACGAGAGCAATCGCCAGGTTGGGGGTGAGCCGCGCTTCACGCTATTTGCGCAGGCCCTCGGCGACCAGCGCCGCCTGCACCGCCGGCCGCGCCGTCACGCGCGCGCGCCAGGCCGCGAAGTCGGCGAGGCCCGAGAGGTCGAGGCCCAGCCCGTCGGCCCAGGTCGCGACCGTGTAGAGGTAGGCGTCGGCGACGGTGAACTGCGCACCCATCAGGTACTCGCGGCCGGCCAGCGCCTTGTCGACGTAGGCGAACTTGTCCTTCAGTCGCGCGGCGAAGATTTCCTTGGCGGCCTGCGGCATCTGCGCGTTGAACAGCGGCGAGAAGCCCTTGTGCAGCTCGGAGGTGACGAAGTTGAGCCACTCCATGAGCCGGTAGCGCTCCATCGTGCCCGCCGCGGGCGCGAGGCCGCTGGCCGGCGCGTGGTCGGCGATGTACTGGACGATGACCGGGCCCTCGGTCAGGCGCTGGCCGTCGTCCAGCTCCAGCATCGGCACCTGGCCCTTGGGCGCGACGGCGTAGTAGTCGCTGCCGTCGGCGACCAGCGTGTGGGTCTTGAGCGCGGTCTTCTCGAGGTCGAACTTGATGCCGGCCTCGCGCAGGACGATGTGCGGGGACAGGGAGCAGGCACCGGGGCTGTAGTAGAGCTTCATGGCGGGCGATCCTTTGGCGTGGACGACGGGAACGGCGCGACGCGGCGCCGAGCCCGCAATGATGCCTCTTCGCGCCGGCGGGCGTCGGCCGGCGCTCGCCGGGTCCGGCGTGAGGAATTGGCGCCGGCGTGCCCGCCCCGCAACGATCGCGCGTTCGCCGAGCCCAGTCGTGCACGCCGCGTCCCCCGGCGCGGATGACGCGGGGCCGGCGGGTCGACACCATCGCGCTCCGACTCCCCGGCCTCGCCTGTCATGCACCGTTCAGCGGGGCGGTTCAGGATCGGGCCGGGGAGCGAACCATCAACATCCATCGCAGGAGGACATTCGCATGAAACGCCATCTCGCCGAACTGATCGGCACGTTCTGGCTGGTGCTCGGGGGCTGCGGCAGCGCGGTGCTCGCCGCCGCCTTCCCGGGCCTGGGCATCGGGCTGCTGGGGGTCTCGCTGGCCTTCGGGCTGACCGTCGTCACCATGGCCTACGCCATCGGCCACGTCAGCGGCTGCCACCTCAACCCGGCCATCTCGATCGGGCTGTGGGCGGGCCGTCGCTTCGAGGGCCGCCAGGTGCTGCCCTACATCGTCGCGCAGGTGCTCGGCGCGACGCTGGCCGGCGCGGCGCTGTACGCGGTCGCGAGCGGCAAGGCCGGGTTCGCCGCCGGCGGCTTCGCGTCCAACGGCTACGCGCTGCACTCGCCGGGCGGCTACTCGCTCGCGGCGGGGATGGTGTGCGAGGTCGTGATGTCGGCGGTGTTCCTGTTCGTCATCATGGGCGCGACGGATCGCCGCGCGCCCGCCGGCTTCGCGCCGCTGGCCATCGGCCTGACGCTGACGCTGATCCACCTGGTCAGCATTCCCGTCACCAACACCTCGGTCAACCCGGCGCGCAGCACCGGCGTGGCCCTGTTCGCCGACGCGTGGGCGCTGCAGCAGCTGTGGGCGTTCTGGGTCGCGCCGATCGCGGGCGCGGTGATCGGAGCGCTCGCCTACCGGTTCGTCGCCGAGGATTGAGTCCGCACGGGATCGATCGCCTTCGTTCAACCGCCTGAAAGGAAAACGCCATGGACACGCAACAACTGATCTCCGAATTCCTCGCCTCCGAGCACGGCGCGCAGGCCGTGCAGGCGCTCGGCGCGCAGGGCATCGGCCAGGCCGACGCTCAGCAGCTGCTCACGCACGCGACCGGGGCCGCGGTCGACCACGTCGAGGAGCAGCACGCCGGCCTGATGGGCGAGCATCCCGGCAAGAGCTTCTTCGCCGCCTTCGCGGCCGGCCTCGTGCGCGGGGACGGCTTCTTCAAGTCGCTGGTCGACGGCGGCGAAGGGGTGATCACCGGGCGCATGGCCGAGGCCATCGCTGCGCGCGCGGGCATCGACCCGGCCACCGCCTCGACGATCGCCGCCGCGGCCACGCCCTACGTGCTGAACTTCCTCAAGCAGCGGCTGGGCTAGGAATCCGGGAGGGCCTCCGGCGGGGATGCGCGCGGCAGCTCCGCTCTGCTACGCTGCATCCCCTCGCATCGCCGCAGAAAGGCCCGCCGTGCCCCGCCTCGTCCTCGATGAATCGCGCATCCATCCGTCTGTACGGGGGAGGGTCTCCGACGCCGGGCGGGCGGTGATCGGGGAGGTCGAGGCCGCCATCGCGGCCAACGCCGTCGTCGTGGTCGGCATGGGGCTGAACCCGTTCCCGCGCCAGGCCCGCAAGTGGCTCGACGCGCACGGCGTGCCCTACAAGTACCTCGGCTACGGCAGCTACTTCAGCGCGTGGCGCACGCGCCTGCCGCTGAAGCTGTGGACGGGCTGGACGACGTTCCCGATGGTCTTCGTCGGCGGCCAGTTCGTCGGCGGCGCGCAGGATCTCGCCCGGCTCGACCCCGCCGCGCTGAAGACGGGCACCGTGCGGATGGCCGCGGGCGCCTGAGCCGATGCGCCGGCTCGCGCTCGCGTCGTCGCTGCTCTTGGCCGCGGCCGTCACGGGCGGCGCCGGGGCCGCCGCGCCGGCGGCCGGGACGACGCTCGTGCTGCATGCCTGCCGCCTGCCCGGCCTGGCGCAGGACGCCCGCTGCGGCACGCTGTCGCGGCCGCTGGATCCGGCGCGTCCCGACGGGACCCGCATCGACCTGCAGGTCGCCGTGCTGCCCGCCGTCGCGCGCCGCAAGCAGCCCGATCCCGTCTTCTTCTTCGCCGGCGGCCCGGGGCAGAGCGCCATCGGGCTCGCGGGCATCGTCGAGGCGCTGCTTTCGCACATCGACGAGCGGCGCGACATCGTGCTGATCGACCAGCGCGGCACCGGCCACAGCGCGCCGCTGAAGTGCGACACGCCGTCGGCCGAGGAAGCCGTCGCCCGCACCCTGGACCGCCGCGCGCTGTTCGCCGCGATGGACGCCTGCCGCGCGCAGCTGCAACGCCTGCCGTGGGGCGACCTGCGCTTCTACACCACTTCCATCGCGATGGCCGACGCCGACGCCGTGCGCGCCGCGCTGGGCGCCGAGCGCGTCGACCTGGTGGGCGTCAGCTACGGCACGCGAGCCGCCCTGGAATACCTCCGGCTGTATCCCCGGCATGTGCGCCGCGTCGTGCTGGACAGCGTCGTTCCGCCCGACATGACGCTGCCCGAGAGTGCGGCGATCGACGACCAGGCGGCGATCTCGAAGGCGCTGCAAGCCTGCGCCGACGAGCCCGCCTGCGCGCGCGCGCATCCGGTGCTGGACGAGGCCTGGCGGCAACTGCTGGCTTCGCTACCGCGCAGCGTCGATGTCGACGATCCGGTCACGGGCCGGCCCCTGCACGTGACGATGACGCGCGACGCGGTGATGGGCCTCGCGCACGCCGG
>DASVLN010000600.1:0-1933 GCA_036384855.1 Burkholderiaceae bacterium
GCCGTGGATGCTGCTCGGGTTGCCGAAGGTGTCGGCCATGGCGGCAAGCGCGGCGGCGCGCGCCTGGGGCAGCACGGGGGTGGTGGCGTTGGCGTCGAGATAGAGTTCCATGGATCAGGATTCTTCTCGCGTCCGCGCGCAAAGGGCGTGCGTTGGAGGTCCCGTGCCGCTGTCGTGATGGAATCAAATTCCATTGAGGTGGCTGAATCGGGAAAATTTTTCCGCGGGACCGCGAGGTCGCGCCGCCTTCGTGAAATCCGGCGCAGGCCGCGGACGAGGCACGCAACCGTGCGAATTCACGCCGCCGCGCGGGCGGGCGCCCGCAGGCCGGCTCCTATACTCGTCCGACGCCTCCCCCCAGACCATGACCGACGAGATCCCCGTCCCCCGGCCCATCCCCGAACTCGCTGCCGCCGGCCTCGATCGCGAACGCTTCCACGCCGAGAT
Source organism: Burkholderiaceae bacterium (assembly GCA_036384855.1). Classification (GTDB taxonomy): domain Bacteria; phylum Pseudomonadota; class Gammaproteobacteria; order Burkholderiales; family Burkholderiaceae_C; genus Scleromatobacter. The sequence continues at coordinate 448 of DASVLN010000600.1, forward strand.
CGTGCCCCGCGCCGAGCCCGTGGTGCTGCGCGGCGTGGTCGCGCACTGGCCGGCGGTGGCGCAGGGCCGGGCGTCGCCGGAGGCGATCGTCGCCTACCTCGCGCGGCTCGACACCGGCGCGCAGTACGGCGCCGTGCTGCTGCCGCCCGAGCACGAAGGCCGCATGCACTATCGCCCGGGCGTCGACGGGTTCAACTTCGTGCGCGACCAGCGCTCGGTCTCCGCGGTGCTGGAGCAGCTCGCCCGCTACTCGCACTTCGAGCGCCCGCCCTCGGTCGCGCTGCAGTGCGCGCCGATCCCCGAGTGCCTGCCCGGCTTCACCGACGACAACCCGTGCCCGCTGCTGGACGCCGGCGTGCCGCCGCGGCTATGGCTCGGCAACCGCTTCGTGACGCCCGCCCACATCGACGAGCTCGACAACCTCGCCTGCGTCGTCGCCGGCCGGCGCCGCTTCACGCTCTTCCCGCCGGAGCAGGTCGCCAATCTCTACATCGGCCCGCTGGACTTCACGCCCGCCGGCGCGCCGGTCAGCATGGCCTCGCTGCACGCGCCCGATTTCGCGCGCCACCCGCGCCTGCGCGAGGCGCTCGCCAATGCCCGGTCGGCCGAACTCGGCCCGGGCGACGCGCTGTTCATCCCGGCGGTGTGGTGGCACCACGTCGAGTCCTTCGACCTCGTCAACGTGCTCGTGAACTACTGGTGGGAGCAGCCGGCCGCCGCGATGCCCGGCGGGCGCATCTCGCCCACCAAGTCGCTGCTGCACGCGCTCCTGAGCATGCGCCACCTGCCGCCCGCGCACCGCAAGGCCTGGGGCGAGGTGTTCGCGCACTACGTCTTCACGCCGGAGTCCGATCCCGCCGCGCACCTGCCGCAGGCGCGCCGCGGCGTGCTCGGGCCGCTGCCCGACGAGGCGGTCGACCGCATGCTGGCGGCGACCGGGGCGCGGCAGGCGAGATCCTGAAGTTGCTGCGGAGCCGGCGGCGCTTCAGCCGGTCGCGAGCGACTCGCAGAGATCCTCGAGCCGCGCCTGCTCCTCGATCGGCAGCTTGCCCGCGGCCAGCAGCGTGGCGCGCTGGATGCCGCGCAGGCGGAAGTAGAGCTCGTCCTCGAGCGCCTCGACCTCGGCCGCGTCGCCCTGGGATGTCGCGCGCGGGCTCCACAGGCCGCTCTCGTTCCAGCCCGCGCGCAGGCGCCCGAGCAGGTAGCGTGCGAGCTCCAGCGCCTTGCGCATCGCCGGATGGTCGCAGGTCGCGATCTGGCCGTCGACGTTGAACTCGGCGCACGCGAGCAGCTTGCCCAGCGCGCCCAGCCGATCGGCGATCTCTGGCGGTTCCAGCACCGGCCGCTGCGCCGGCAGCGCCGCGGCGACCTGAGACAGCCGGCCCACCCACGCGAGATCGAACTCGCCCGGGACGGCGCGCAGCGCGATGCTCGCGCGCAGCAGCGTGTCGTCCGCGCCGCGCGTGGCATGCAGCGCGGCCTCCGC
>DASVLN010000601.1:0-1659 GCA_036384855.1 Burkholderiaceae bacterium
TGCACGGCGTCGGGCGAGGCGAGCGCGCGGTGCAGGTCGGCCGCCAGCTTGGCGCCCTCCGGCCCGGGCAGCCACTGCGAGGGCACGCGGCCGACGATCTCCTGCATCGGCCGGCCGGCGAAGGTGGCGGCCATCTGGTTCAGCTGCACGACCTGCTGGCTCGCGGCGTCGAAGAGGGCGATCGCGAGCGGCGCCGTCTCGATGATGCGCTGCAGGCTCGCACGCGCCTGGACGATGCTGACCTCGGCCTGGCGGCGGCGCTCGATGTCCAGCAGCGCGTACGTGAGCTGGCGGTGGGCGGTGTCCTGGCCCGTGACGACGACGTTGCCGACGACCCAGAAGTTGCGCCCGTCGCGCGCGCGCAGCCGGCACTCGAAGGTCTCGGCCTGGCCTTCCTCCAGCGTCTCGCCGTAGTCGGTGCGGCGCAGCGGGTGGTCGAGCTCGTCGGTCGCGACGACCGCGATCGGCACGCCGACGAAGTCCGCCAGCTCGCCGCCGAACATGCGGCGCGCCGAGCGGTTCATCCACTCGATGCCGGCGTCGCCGACCGTCACGATGCCCACGAGCACCGAGTCCAGGATCGCGCGCGTGCGGTCGGCCTGCTGCACGAGCGACTCGCGCGCGCGCTGGCGGTCGTCGATGTTGACGAAGGACAGGATGGTGCCGGCGGCCGGGCGGTCGAAGGCGACGGGGCGCTGGCTCACCTGAGCCCAGAACAGCTCGCCGTCCTGGCGGCGCACGCGGCGCTCCCCGTGCGAGCGCCCGAGCGTGGCCATGTCGTGCGCCTCGAGCTGCTGGTAGTGGCGCCAGGCGGCCTCGCTCTCGTAGAGCGCGGCCATCGGCAGGCCCTTGAGCGCCTCGGGCGCGACGCCCAGCAGGTCGGCCATCGCCTGGTTGGCGCGTTCGACGTGGCCGTCGCGCTGGTAGACGATGCCGACGTCGGAGAGGTTGAACATCAGCTCGCGCTCGCGCGCCAGCGCCTCGAGCTCGGCCTGCTGGGACTTCAGCCGCGTCGCGTCGGCGAGCACGACCACCAGGCCGACCGCGCCCGGCGTCGTCTCGTGCGTGCGCCGCAGCGCGAGCGAGCACCAGGCCGGCGCCGGCCGCTGCGGGCCGGCGGGCAGCAGCAGCTCGGTCTCGAGCGCGCCGGTCTCGCGCACCGCGCGCTGCACCTGCTCCACGGCCTCGGGAGCGACGCCGGCGTCGCGCAGCAGGCTCTCCAACGAGCGCCCGCCGGGCGAGCCCGGCGCGCCCGCGGCGCCGTTGAGCAGCGATTCGAAGCGGCGGTTGCAGCGCACGAGCCGGTCGCCGCGCAGGTAGGCGATGCCCGCGGGGCTGACGTCGAGGATGGTGGACAGCTCCGTGAGCAGGTCGTGGCTGCGGCGGCGGGCGGTTTCCTCCTCGGTCACGTCGACGGTGACGACCGAGAACGCGCCGCGCTGCGGGCCGAGTTCCGCGGGCTCGACGCGCGTCATGAGCCAGCGCCGGCCGCTCTCGTGGTGGCGCACGGCGTAGCGCACCTCGATGCGCGTGCGGTTGCGCAGCGCGGCCTGCAGGCGGTCGTATTCGGCCATCGACTCGGGCTCGACCAGGTCGCGGCCGACGGCCATCAGGCTGCCCTGGCGCGGCTGCGACGCGTCGCCCGCCGATCCCGCGCCA
>DASVLN010000602.1:0-3100 GCA_036384855.1 Burkholderiaceae bacterium
GCGGAGGTACGTCAATCGGGCATGCTTATGGGTGTTCATCCGGTTCCGGCTTTGAAGTTGACGGGGGGTTTGGCGATTCCCAGTCTCTCAAAACCTCTCCGGGTGAACACCCGCAACAACCTATTGAACCTTCACACCTAGATCTGCACGCGGGTACCGAGTTCGATGACGGCGTTGTTCGGCAGCTTGAAGAATTCGACCGCGCTGCCCGCGTTGCGCGACATCGTCGCGAACAGGCGTTCGCGCCACTGCGCCATGCCGGTGCCGCGCGTGGGCACGACGACCTCGCGGCTGATGAAGTAGCTGGTCCGCATCGGCTCGAAGTCGATGCCGTGGCCCGCGATGCGCGCGAGCGCGCCCGGCACGTCGGGGACGTTCATGAAGCCGTAGTTCAGGCTCACGCGCCAGAAGCCGGGCGCGAGCGGGACGACCTCCGCCGTCGCGTCGTCCTCGATGTAGGGCTCCTCGTGGAAGATCACCGACAGGATCACGTTGTGCTCGTGCAGCACGCAGTTGTGCTTGAGGTTGTGCAGCATCGCCTGCGGCACGGTGGTGGGATCGGCCACCGTGAAGACCGCCGTGCGCGGCACCCGCTGCACGGCGTCGGCGGCCAGCGCCTCGATGAAGGGCAGCAGCTCGAGGCCGTCCTGGCGGATCGATTCCAGCAGCAGCGCGCGGCCGCGCTTCCACGTCGACATCACCGTGAAGATCGCCAGCCCCATCGCGATCGGGAACCAGCCGCCTTCGACGAACTTGATCGAGCACGAGGTCACGAGCAGCGCGTCGAACGCGAAGAACACGCCGGTGCCCGCCCACGCGAGCCAGGCGGGCAGTCCCCAGGCGTGGCGCACGACGAAGAAGGTGAGCATGGTCGTGATCAGCATCGTCACCGTCACGGCGATGCCGTAGGCCGAGGCCATGCGGTCCGAGCTGCCGAAGCCCACCGCCGCGGCGATCACCGCGCACAGCAGCACCCAGTTGACGCGCGGCAGGTAGATCTGGCCCGCCTCCTTCGCGGAGGTGAAGACGACCTGCATGCGCGGCAGGAAGCCGAGCTGGATCGCCTGGCGCGTCATCGAGAACGCGCCGGAGATCACCGCCTGGGACGCGATCACGGTTGCCGCCGTCGCCAGCACCACGACCGGGATCAACAGGTGCTGCGGGAACATGTGGAAGAACGGGCTGTCGGCGGCCTTCGGGTCGCGCATCAGCAGCGCCGCCTGGCCGAGGTACTGCAGCGCGAGGGAGGGCATGACGAGGCCGAGCCAGGCGATCTGGATCGGGCGGCGGCCGAAATGGCCCATGTCGGCGTACAGCGCCTCGGCCCCGGTCAGGGCGAGCACGATCGCGCCGACGGCCGCGAACACGAAGATGCCGCGGTCGACGAGGAACTCGATCGCATGCAGCGGATTGAACGCGGCGAGGATCGCCGGCTCCGCGGCGATGTGCTGCGCGCCCGTGACCGCCAGCACCGCGAACCAGATGGCGATGATGGGCCCGAACAGCTTGCCCACCGTGCCGGTGCCCTTGCGTTGCATCAGGAACAGCGCGAACAGCACGCCCACCGCGACCGGCAGCACGAATTTCTTCAACCCGGGCTCGAAGACCTCCAGGCCTTCGATCGCGCTGAGCACGGACATCGCCGGCGTGATGACGCTGTCGCCGTAGAACAGCGCCGCGCCGAACAGGCCGAGCAGCAGCAGCAGCGTGCCGTGGTGGCGTCGCGCGGCCTGGACCGCGAGCGCCGTCAGCGCCATGATGCCGCCCTCGCCGCGGTTGTCCGCGCGCAGGATCAGCAGCACGTACTTCAGCGTCACCACCAGCATCAGCGCCCAGAAGATCGTCGACGCGGCGCCGACGAGGTTCCCGCGCGTCATGGGCACGCCGCCGACCGTGCTGAAGATCGTGCCCATCGTGTACAGCGGGCTGGTGCCGATGTCGCCGTAGACGACGCCGAGCGCTCCGAGGGTGAGGGGCAGGAGCGCCTGCCGACGATGTGCCGAGTCCATCCGGGATTGTTGTCGTGGAAGTGGGGCGGCTTTTTACGCCGTCGGTATAAATTTTCCATAAAGACGGGGCGGGCCATGGGGCGTTCGCCATGCGTAAACGGAATGGGTGCAATGAGAAAGCATCGTTGGAGTTTGTCGGGGAAAACCCCGATGATTCACTCACCCGATGCAAAGGCCGATGTGCGTGGCGAAAGCGCCACGGATGCGATCCCGGCATGGGGAGATGTCACCAGAACCGGAGTACGACCATGATCCTCAACACCCCTCACGCACGCCTGTACCTCGCCGACGACGAAGTCGCCCGCCTGAGCGATGCCCGCGAATCCCGCATCGAGGTCACGCAGGGCTTCGTCTGGGTCACGATCGACGGCGACCGTGGCGACATCGTGCTCGGCGCCGGCGAGTCCTTCGTCGTGGGTGCCTCCGACGTCGCGACGCTGAGCGCCATCCGCGGCGCCGCGGCGGTCAATGTCCACGCCCGCTCGGGCGCCCGCGCCCGTCCGGCGGCGGCGCGCCACCCGCACCAGCCGAGCCGCCTGCGCCAGCTGATGGCCGGCATCTCGATCAGCCCCGTCTCCTACGCCTGATCAGGCCTGCAGCGCGGCGCCCGGCCGCTCGGCGGTCGCCCCGTCGCCGCCGAGCGTGAACCGGAAGGTCGCGCCCTGGCCGGGGCTGCTTTCGGCCCAGACGCGGCCGCCGTGGTGCTCGACGATGCGCCGCACGATCGACAGTCCCACGCCGAAGCCCTCGAAGCGGGCGCCGTGCAGGCGCTCGAACGGGCGGAACAGCCGCCCGGCGTCCTCGGGCGCGAAGCCCACGCCGTTGTCGCGCACGTAGAAGGCCGGGCCGCAGGGCGTCTGCCCGTGGCCGATCTCCACCCGCGGCAGCACCCCGCCGGCGGCGAACTTGCACGCGTTGCCGACCAGGTTGACGAAGACCTGGCGCAGCAGCCCGGCGTCGGCCTCCACCTGCGGCAGCGGCTGGACGACGATCGCGACGCCCGGCCACGCCGCCGACTGCGCTCCCACCACCTCCTCCACGAGCGCGCCCGCCTCGACCGCGGCGCGCTGCGGCTCGGCGTCGCCGGCGCG
>DASVLN010000603.1:0-7024 GCA_036384855.1 Burkholderiaceae bacterium
CGCCCGTATGCTCGCGCCCTGCAGCTTCATGCCCGCGATCAGCACGCGCTCTTCAGGCCTGAGTTGCCTGTACTTGCTTCCTTCTTCCATCGCAGCACCTTACCGGAGGTGAGGTGTTGCACTTCAGACTTGAGGTCGCCACCGGATAGGATGACCCGATGCTGGCACTCTCTCCAGGTCAGTTCGAGGAGATGGAGGCGAACTTCCGTCGGACCCGGCGCGATCGGCTCGCCGCCGAGTTCGTTCGCGGCTACCCGGGCTTGACGGCCGGCGTTTCGCAAGACGATGTCATCGCCTATCTCGACGTCGTCATCGCCGATAGCGGCCCGCCGGACCGCAAGCTTGATGAGGAAATCATCGAGTTCGCCGCCATCGGTCTGCTGTGCCTGGGTCTTGCGGCGGAACAGCCGGAGCGCGTCGCGCTTGTGCGCCGCGTGGTGGCGGATGTCTACACGATGGCCCGTAGACGGCTGGACTTCATCTGGACGCGCCTGCTGCCCGAGTACGCGGCCGACAGAGGCCGGTCCGCTCAGCGGCGACGCGGCTGAAGGTCCGCGGAATGGAAAGGGCCGCGCGAGGCGGCCCTTTGGGCGATGCCGACCCGCGTGGACGCGGGCTCGGCGGCGCGGCTCAGCGCTCCGCCAGCGGCTTGACCGTGCGCGGCGCGGCGCCGGAATACAGCTGGCGCGGGCGGCCGATCTTGTACTCGGGGTCGGCGATCATCTCGTTCAACTGGGCGATCCAGCCCACCGTGCGCGCGAGCGCGAAGATGGCCGTGAACAGGCTGACCGGGATGCCGATCGCGCGCTGCACGATGCCCGAGTAGAAGTCGACGTTCGGGTAGAGCTTGCGGGCGACGAAGTAGTCGTCTTCCAGCGCGATCTTCTCGAGCGACATCGCGAGCTTGAACAGCGGGTCGTTGTGCAGGCCCAGCTCGTTGAGGACCTCGTGGCAGGTCTCGCGCATCAGCTTGGCGCGCGGGTCGTAGTTCTTGTAGACGCGGTGGCCGAAGCCCATGAGCTTGACGTTCGAGCTCTTGTCCTTGACCTTGGAGATGAACTCGCCGATCTTCTCGACGCCGCCCTGGCGCTGGATGTCCTCCAGCATGTTCAGCGCGGCCTCGTTCGCGCCCCCGTGGGCCGGGCCCCACAGGCAGGCGACGCCGGCGGCGATCGCGGCGAACGGGTTGGTGCCCGACGAGCCGCACAGGCGCACGGTGGACGTCGACGCGTTCTGCTCGTGGTCGGCGTGCAGGATGAAGATGCGGTCCAGCGCGCGCTCGATGACCGGGCTGACCTTGTACTCCTCGCACGGCGTGGCGAACATCATGCGCATGAAGTTGCCGGCGTAGCTCAGGTCGTTCTTCGGGTAGATGAACGGCTGGCCGATCGAGTACTTGTAGGCCATCGACACGAGCGTCGGCATCTTCGCGATGAGGCGGATCGCGGCGATCTCGCGGTGCTCGGCGTTGTTGATGTCGGTGGAGTCGTGATAGAAGGCCGACAGCGCCCCGACCAGGCCCGTCATCACGGCCATCGGATGCGCGTCGCGGCGGAAGCCGCGCAGGAAGAACTGCATCTGCTCGTGCACCATCGTGTGGTTGGTCACGCGATTGGTGAACGACGCCTTCTGCTCGGCGTTCGGCAGCTCTCCGTACAGCAGCAGGTGGCAGGTCTCGAGGAAGTCGCAGTTCACCGCCAGCTGGTCGATCGGATAGCCGCGGTACAGCAGCTCGCCCTTGTCGCCGTCGATGTAGGTGATGGCCGAATTGCACGACGCCGTGGACAGGAAGCCCGGGTCGTAGGTGAACTTGCCGGTCTGGCCGTACAGCTTGCGGATGTCGATCACGTCGGGCCCGATCGTGCCCTTGTAGATCGGCAGCTCCATGCTGGGGCTGCCGTCGGAGAACGACAGGGTCGCTTTGACGTCGGAGGGGGTCATTGGGGATTGCCTTTCTTGAGGAGGACGGCAGCAGGCCGGCGTGCGAGCGCCAGCACTTCTTTCACTTCGGGACTGTCGAGCGCGCCATCCGGTTCGCGGCGCGCGAGGAACAGGTCGAGCAGGTCGTTGTCGGGCAGCTCCATCAGGGCCGTCAGGCCCGCGACCTGCCGCGCGGTCAGCGACTCGCCGTGCTCGGAGAAGAACCGTTCGATGAACAGGTCGTTCTCCAGCAGGCCGCGCTTGCACCGCCAGCGCAGGCGGTTCAGCTCGGTCGGGTCGACGATGGTGTCCATTGTGGTCCCGGTCGGCGAGGTTTGCTGGGGAGGGCTCTCTGGTCGCGCCGGGGCGTCAGACGGCGCGTCGCACCATCATTTCCTTGATCTTGCCGATCGCCTTCGTCGGGTTCAGGCCCTTCGGGCAGACGTCGACGCAGTTCATGATGGTGTGGCAGCGGAAGAGGCGGTACGGATCCTCGAGGTTGTCGAGGCGCTCGCCGGTGGCCTGGTCGCGACTGTCCGCGATGAAGCGATAGGCCTGCAGCAGGCCGGCGGGGCCGACGAACTTGTCGGGGTTCCACCAGAAGCTCGGGCACGAGGTGGAGCAGCTCGCGCACAGGATGCACTCGTACAGGCCGTTGAGCTCCTCGCGCTCCTCGGGCGACTGCAGGCGCTCCTTCTCGGGCGGCGGCGTGTCGTTGACGAGGTAGGGCTTGATCGAGTCGTACTGCTTGAAGAACTGCGTCATGTCGACGATCAGGTCGCGCACGACGGGCAGGCCCGGCAGCGGCTTGAGCTTGATCACCTCCGGCAGCGAGCGCAGGTTGGTCAGGCAGGCCAGGCCGTTCTTGCCGTTGATGTTCATCGCGTCCGAGCCGCACACGCCTTCGCGGCACGAGCGGCGGTACGAGATCGTCGGGTCGACCGCCTTCAGCTTGATCAGCGCGTCCAGCAGCATGCGCTCCGAGCCGTCGAGCTCCAGCTCGATGGTCTGCATGTAGGGCTTGTCGTCCTTGTCGGGGTCGTAGCGGTAGATCTCGAAGGTGCGTTTGGTCATGGCTGGATCTCTTTCGCGTTCAGAACGAACGGACGGCGGGCGGGATCGACTCGGTGGACAGCGGCTTCAACTTCACCGGCTTGTAGTCGAGGCGGCTGCCCTCGCTGAACCACAGCGTGTGGCGCAGCCAGTCGCGGTCGTTGCGGCCGTTGGGGAACTCGGCGTCGGTGTCCGGGCGCTCGTAGTCGACGACCACGTGGGCGCCGCGGCACTCGGTGCGCGCGGCGGCGGAGACGATCGTCGCCTGCGCGGCCTCGATCAGGTTCTCGACCTCCAGCGCCTCGATGCGCGCCGTGTTGAAGACCTTGGACTTGTCCTTCAGCGCGATGCCGCCGACACGCTCGCGCAGCGCGGCGATCGCCTTCACGCCGGCGTCCAGCAGCTCCTGCGTGCGGAACACGCCGGCGTGCTTCTGCATCGTGGAGCGGATGTCGTTGGCCACCGTCTGCGCGTACTCGCCCGAGGTGCTCGATTCGAGCCGCGCCAGGCGCGCGAGCGTGCGGTCGGCGGCGTCGGCCGGCAGCGGCTTGTGCGCGCGGTTGCGCAGGTCGGACGCGACGATGTGGTTGCCCGCGGCGCGGCCGAAGACGACCAGGTCCAGCAGCGAATTGGTGCCCAGGCGGTTCGCGCCGTGCACGCTCACGCAGGAGCACTCGCCCACCGCGTACAGGCCGTTGATCACGCTGTTCGGGTCGCCGTCCTTCGGTGCCACGACCTGGCCGTGGATGTTGGTCGGGATGCCGCCCATCTGGTAGTGGATCGTCGGCACCACGGGGATCGGCTCCTTCGTGATGTCGACGTTGGCGAAGTTGTGGCCGATCTCGTAGACGCTGGGCAGGCGCTTCATGATCGTCTCGGTGCCCAGGTGCGTCATGTCGAGGTGGATGTAGTCCTTGTTCGGACCGCAGCCGCGCCCTTCCTTGATCTCCTGGTCCATGCAGCGCGAGACGAAGTCGCGCGGCGCCAGATCCTTGTAGTGCGGGGCGTAGCGCTCCATGAAGCGCTCGCCGTCGGCGTTGCGCAGGATCGCCCCCTCGCCGCGGCAGCCTTCCGTCAGCAGCACGCCGGCGCCGGCCACGCCGGTGGGGTGGAACTGCCAGAACTCCATGTCCTCGAGCGGGATGCCCGCGCGCGCGGCCATGCCCAGGCCGTCGCCCGTGTTGATGAAGGCGTTGGTCGACGCGGCGTAGATGCGGCCCGCGCCGCCCGTGGCCAGCAGCACCGTCTTGGCCTCGAGGATGTGCAGGTCGCCCGTCTCCATCTCGAGCGCCGTCACGCCCACCACGTCGCCCTCGGCGTCGCGCACGAGGTCGAGCGCCATCCACTCGACGAAGAACTGCGTGCGCGACTTGACGTTCTGCTGGTACAGCGTGTGCAGCAGCGCGTGGCCGGTGCGGTCGGCGGCGGCGCAGGCGCGCTGGACGGCCTTCTCGCCGTAGTTGGCGGTGTGGCCGCCGAACGGGCGCTGGTAGATCGTGCCGTCCGGGTTGCGGTCGAACGGCATGCCGAAGTGCTCGAGCTCGTAGACGACCTTGGGCGCCTCGCGGCACATGAACTCGATCGCGTCCTGGTCGCCGAGCCAGTCGGAGCCCTTGACGGTGTCGTAGAAGTGGAAGTGCCAGTTGTCCTCGCTCATGTTGCCGAGCGAGGCGCCGATGCCCCCCTGCGCGGCGACGGTGTGCGAGCGCGTCGGGAACACCTTGGACAGCACGGCGACGTTGAGGCCGGCGCGCGACAGCTGCAGCGACGCGCGCATGCCCGAGCCGCCCGCGCCGACGATGACGACGTCGAACTTGCGCTTGGTGATGGAAGAAGCGGCGGTCATGTTCTCAGAGTCTCCAGATCACTTGCAGGGCCCAGCCGGCGCAGCCGACGAGCCAGACGATGGCGGCCACCTGCAGCACGAGCCGCCAGGCCACGGCTTGGACGTAGTCCATCAGCACGTCGCGCACGCCCACCCAGGCGTGCCACAGGATCGAGACGATGGTCACGAAGGTGAGCAGCTTCATCCACTGGTGGGCGAAGATGCCGGCCCAGCGGTCGTAGTCCAGCGGGCCGGGCATCAGCAGCTGCAGCACGAGGGCGACCGTGAAGATCGCCATGACGACCGCGGTCGCCCGCTGCACCAGCCAGTCGCGCAGGCCGTAGTGCGCGCCGACGACGACGCGCTTGGTTCCGTAGTTGGTTGCCATGGGGCTGCTTCCCTCAGTAGACGCCGAACAGCTTGAGGCCGAACGCGATGGTGAGCACGACGGCCGCACCGAGCGCGACCAGCGCCGACTGGCGGCCGAACTCCTTGGTGACGTTGTGCGTGAAATCCATGTAGAGGTGGCGCACGCCCGCGCAGAAGTGCTGCAGGAAGGCCCAGATCAGCACGAGCGTGGCGATCTTCACCAGCCACGCCGGCACGAAGCCGATGCCGGCGAGGAACGCGCTGCGGAAGACGTCGAAGCTCACCTGGTCGCTGACGCTGTTGTCGAACAGCCAGATCACGAACGGCATCAGCACGATCAGCAGCAGGCCGCTGATGCGGTGCAGGATCGAGATGACGCCCGCGGGCGGCAGCCGGTATGAGGTCGCGTCGGCGAATGTCATTCCGCCGGGTCGTTTCTTGATCGCCTTCGCGTCAGCCATGGTTGGTCATCCTTGTCGTTATGCAGATCCGGCGGCGCGGGAGTCCGCCGGCGTTGGGCGCGGCGCCGCCGGCAGGGGCCGGGCACCGGATAAACCCGCGAATTTTATGGCAATGCAGCATCGATTGCGCTGCGCGGTCATCGGACCGCCGCGGCGCGGCCCGGCGGCACGGGCGAGGGCCGGTGTCATCGTCAGCTCAACGAGTTGCGGTAGTAGTGCCGGTCGGTGCGGTACAGGCCGCGCCGCAGCTCCACCGGCTTGTCGCCGTAGGTGAAGGACAGCCGTTCGACCGACAGCAGGGGCGTCCCGACCGGCACGCGGAGCACTCCGGCGGTGGCCTCGTCGGCCGCGACGGCGCGGATCTTCTCCTCGGCGCGGATCATGCGGACGTCGAACTCGGTCTCGAACAGCCGGTACATGGGGCCCACGTAGTCGGTGATGCGCTCGGCGGTCAGGCCCTTGAAGAGGGGCGCGGGCAGCCAGATGTCGTCCAGCACCACGGGCTCGCCGTCCTGCGCGAGCGTGCGCCGCACGAGCAGCGCGCCCTCCGCGCCCTTCAGGTCGAGCGCGCGCGCGATGGGCGCCGGCGCGCGCATGCGGCGGCAGTCGAGGACATGGCGCGTCATGCCGCGCGGGCGCTGGTCGTCGGGCGCGAGGCGCAGGAAGCGGTACTGGATCTTCTCTTCGGCGTGCGTGGCGACGAAGGTGCCCTTGCCCTGGCGGCGCACGACCAGGTTCTCGGTGGCGAGCTCGTCGATCGCCTTGCGCACCGTGCCCTGGCTCACGCGGTAGCGCTGGGCGAGATCGGTCTCGGCGGGGATGGCCTCGCCGGGCTTCCACTCGCCGTCCTGCAGGCTGCGCATGATGAGCCCCTTGATCTGCTGGTACAGGGGGCTGAAGGCGGGGCCGGACGGATCCGAGGACATGGACGGGAAACGGAGGCGTGCGGGCTGCGGGCTGGATGTCGCGGGAAGTGCGGGCCTCGCGCACGGCCGGGCGCGCGCGGGGCGACGCGGGCGACGGCGCCGCGGGGCGATTGCAACACGAGCCGGCCGCCGCCGTCCACCGTGGCATGGATCATCCTAGTGCGCTACTCTTGTATAAGACATAAGATGATTGACCCTCCTGGGGTCTACCCCTAGAGTCGGATTAAACTCGCACCCTTGCGCGCGGCTCCCGCGCCGGCGTGCAGTCCGGATCCGAGGTCCCGCGCGGCCCTCCCGCCGCGCCGTCGACCGCCCCGTTTCGCCATTCCCTCTCGTCTCGGAGACACCTCACCATGAGCAAGACCCCCGTTCGCGTCGCCGTCACCGGCGCCGCCGGCCAGATCGGCTACGCCCTGCTGTTCCGCATCGCCTCGGGCGAGATGCTGGGCAAGGACCAGCCGGTCATCCTC
>DASVLN010000604.1:0-3534 GCA_036384855.1 Burkholderiaceae bacterium
CGAGTGGGGGAACCCCGCGCCGGGCCCGGCCGGGGGCTCAGTTTTGCGGCGCGCCGGCCGGGGGCCCTACAGTCGAGGCATGACCGCGCCCCGTCCGACCGATCCGCCGCCCGGCGCCGCCGCCGAGAGCGCGCTGCGCAAGCGCCCTTCGCAGACGCGCGCGATGCGCACGCTCGACACGCTGTTCGAGGCCGCGACGCGCGTGCTCGCGAGCGAGGGCGAGGCCGGCTTCACGACCAACCGCATCGCCGAGCGCGCCGGCTTCTCGATCGGCACGCTGTACCAGTACTTCCCGAGCAAGGAGGCGATCATCGTCGCGCTCGTGCGGCGCCAACGCGGCATCGTGATGCGGCGGCTGGACGTGATGCTCGATCGCGCCGTCGAGGAGCGCGCCGATCCGCAGGCCGTCCTGCGCGCCTACCTGCGCGAGATCACCGAGGCCTTCGGACGCGGCCAGAAGGCGCAGCGGCTGCTGACGCGGCTCGGCTGGCAGCTCGACGCGCCGGCGCTGATCGTGCAGGCGATGGACGACGGCGCCGCGCGCATCCGCAACGCGCTCCAGCGCCTCGCCGACCCGACGCTGCCGGTGCCCGACGACGCGACGCTGTTCCTGCTCACGCGCGCCGTGATCGGGGCGGTGCGCTCGGCGGCGGTCGAGGAGCACGCGATGCTCGACGACCCGCGCTTCGAGGAGGCGCTGTTCCGCATGGTCTGGGGCCTCGTCCACCGATCGCCGGACGCGGCGCGATGACAGGGTAAACGCCCGTCGGCTTGCGCTCAGCCTGGGGCGTTACAACGCGAGGCCTTCCCGACAACACCTCACGAAAGACCTGCATGAGCCTCATCCGCCACCTGCCGTCCGCGCTCGCCGCGGCCTGCGCCGCCGCCGTCCTGAGCGCCTGCGTCGTTGCGCCGCCGCCTCCGGCCCACCATCCCGCCTACCTGCACGCGCTCACCGACCTGCGCGACGCGCGCTGGAACCTCGGGCACCGCCCCGGCGACGCCGCCGTGAGCCAGCAGGAGGACGTGGCGATCGTCGAGATCGACCGCGCCATCGCCGACGCCCGCGCCGCGGCCGCGGAGGACGGCAAGAACCTCGCCGACCATCCGCACGAGGACGCGCGCCTGGACCGCCGCGGCCGCCTGCACCGCGCCGTCGAACTGCTGCACAAGGCGCACCAGGACATCGCGCAGGCCGAGGACAACCCCGACACGCGCGAGCTGCGCAACCGCGTCGTCGGCCACATCGACGCCGCAACCCGTGCGGCCGAACACGCGCTGCACGACGCCGAACAGGGCCTCTGAGGCGCCCCTCGCAGCCGCGCCCCCGGAGGCCGGCCGCGAACGGCGATAATCGCCCGATGCAGCCCTCCCCGACCCGCGTGCGCTTCACCAAGATGCAGGGCGCCGGCAACGACTTCGTCGTGCTCGACGCGACGCGCTCGCCGCTCGCGCTGGGCCCGGAGGAGATGCGCCGCCTCGGCGACCGCCGCTTCGGCGTCGGCGCCGACCAGATCCTGGTCATCGAGCCCGCCCCGGCGCCGGGCTTCGACTTCGCCTACCGCATCTTCAACAACACCGGCGACGAGGTCGAGCACTGCGGCAACGGCGCGCGCTGCTTCGCGCGCTACGTGCGCGACCGCGGGCTCGTCGACCGCGACACGATCCGCGTGAAGACGGTCAACAACGAGCTCCAGCTCGACATCCAGCCCGACGGCCGCGTGCGCGTCGACATGAACGCGCCGCGCTTCGACCACGCGTCGCTGCCGTTCGACGCCGCCGGCCTGGCGCCGCGCCGCGAGGGCGGCTTCGAGCTCTGGCCGCTGGGCCTGGCCGATCCCGCCACCGGCGCACCGCTCGAGGCGGCCGTGCTGTCGATGGGCAACCCGCACGCGGTGCTGCGCGTCGAGGACGTCGAGCGCTTCCCGGTGCTCGAGGTCGGCCCACGGATCGAGCGCCATCCGCGCTTCCCGCGCCGCGTCAACACCGGCTTCGTCGAGGTCGTCGCGCGCGACCACGTGCGGCTGCGCGTGTTCGAGCGCGACGCCGGCGAGACGCTCGCCTGCGGCACGGGCGCCTGCGCCGCGGTGGTCGCGGGCATCCGCCTGGGCTGGCTGGACACGCGCGTCGACGTCGACGCCCACGGCGGCCGCCTGACGGTCGAATGGGCCGGCGGCGCCGACGACCACGTCTTCCTCACCGGGCCCGCGCAAACCGTGTTCGAAGGAGAAATCGAGCTGTGACGATCAACGCCAACGACGGCATCACCGAAGACGACATCGCCGGCTACCTGGCCAACAACCCCGGCTTCTTCGAGCGCCACGCCGAGCTCCTCGCGAGCGTGCAGCTCTCAAGCCCGCACGGCACGCGCGCCGTCTCGCTGCAGGAGCGGCAGATGGAAATGCTGCGCGAGCGCATCAAGGGCCTGGAGCGCAAGATCATGGAGATGATCCGCTTCGGCCAGGACAACATGGCGATCGCCGACCGGCTGCACCGCTGGACGCGCGCCGTGATGCTCACGCACGACCCCGAGCGGCTCGCGCCCGTGCTGCTGCACGACCTGCAGCACCAGTTCATGATCCCGCAGGCCGCGGTGCGGATCTGGGGCGTCGCGCCCGAGCTCGCCCACCTGCCCTGCGCCGCCGAGGTCAGCGACGACGTCAAGATCTTCGCGACGAGCCTGGTCGCGCCGTACTGCGGCGCCAACTCGGGCTTCGAGGCCTCGGCCTGGTTCGAGAACCCGGACTCGGTCGCCTCGCTCGCGCTGATCCCGCTGCGCCCCGACCGCCAGCACCAGGCGTTCGGCCTGCTCGCCCTGGGCTCGCCCGATCCGACCCGCTACACGCCGGACATGGGCGTCGAGTTCCTCGCGCAGGTGGGCGACATCGCAGGCGCGGCGCTGACCCGTCTGCTGCCCGCGGATTGAAGGGGGCGAGGGCCGCCGTGTCCGACTCCGCGCCGGCCGCCGATTCGCCCGTCGTCCGCTACCTGCGGCACCTGCGCGTCGAGCGCCGCGTCTCGCCGCACACGCTGGCGGCGTACGGCGACGCGCTCGACCGCCTGGAGCAGCTCGCCGCCGGGGCGCAGCGGCCGCTCGGCAAGCTCGAGAACGCGCACGTGCGCCGCTTCGCCGCGCAGCTGCACGCGGGCGGGCTGGGCGCCCGCTCGATCGCGCTGGTGCTCTCGGGCTGGCGCGGCTTCTACCGCTGGTGGAGCCAGCAGGCCGACGGGCGCATGCTGGCGCAGAACCCGGTCGAGGGCGTGCGTGCGCCCAAGGCCGCGCGGCCGCTGCCCAAGGCGCTGGCCGTCGACGAGGCCGTCAGCGTGATGACGCATGCCGAGGCCGAGTCCGGCGAGCCGGAGACGACGTCCGGCGTCGACGACGCCCAGGCCGCGGCGCTCGCCGCGCGGGACCGTGCGATCGCCGAGCTGCTGTACGGATGCGGCCTGCGCCTGGGCGAGCTGCTCGGGCTGGACCTGCGGCCGGGCCGCGCCGACGGCGGCTGGGTCGACGTCGCCGACGGCAGCGCCCAC
>DASVLN010000605.1:0-3372 GCA_036384855.1 Burkholderiaceae bacterium
GGCCGGTCGCGTTCAGGCATCGCGGCCGCCCTCATCGCGCGCTCCCGGCCGCAGGCTCGGACATCGAGGCCGACGCGACGGCGGGCGGCTCGGCGCGCATCCGCTCGAACAGCGCGTACCAATCGACCCGACGCGTGAGCGCCATGACGGCCGCCAGCGCCGCGAACAGCATGACCGAGCCGATCACGAGCGCGTTCTGCTCCATCTGCAGCAGCGCGTACAGCAGCCCGTACAGCGCCGCGATGCCCGCGCCGAAGCCGGCACCGGCCGCGCGCCGGCCCAGCATGGCGCTCGCGTAGAAGGCCAGCAGCAGCGCGCAGGCCGTGGCGGCGAGGGCGTAGGCGGTCGCGAAGGGCAGGTGCTCGGACAGCGACAGCAGCAGCAGGAAGAACAGGCTCAGCGCCAGGCCGACCAGCGCGTACTGCACCGGATGCACGCGCCGGCCCGACAGCACCTCGACCAGCCCGACCGCGACGAAGGTCAGCACGATGAACAGCAGCGCGTACTTGGTCGCGCGGTCGCTCAGAACGTAGGGGTTGACCGGGTCGATGAAGGCGACCGCCATCGTGTCCAGGCAGTTGTCGCCCTTGGGCGCCGCCTCGCCGCCTCCGGCGCCCGCGCCCGCAGGCACGCACAGGCCGACGTCGCGGCCGACGTCGGCGACGGCGGTCGTGGCGAGCGAGGACAACGCCCACGTCGCCCGGAAGCCGTCGGCGCGCACCTCGCGCTGCGTCGGGACGAACTGGCCGCCGAAGGACGGGTGCGGCCAGTCGGAGCGCAGCGTCCAGCCCAGCTGGTCGGCCGCGGGCACCCAGGCGAGGCCGCCGGTGCCCACCAGATCCAGCGCCACGCGCACCGTCACCGGCCCCCGGCCGCCGTCGCCGTCGACCACGCCCGCCGGCAAGGCCGCCTGCAGGCCGCGAGGGTACTTGTCGCTGGGCGTGCCGGGCCGCACCTGGAGCGGTGCGCCGTCGAGCTGCGCCTGCGCCATGCGGATCCCCCGCACGTCCGACAGCGCCAGCATCGCCTGCGGTCCATCGCACTGGACGCGCCCCCCCGGATGCGTCGCGACGGGGCGCAGCGCGGCGCGGTCGTCGAAGCGCGCGTCCAGCACGAGGTGGCCCGACCAGGCGTTGACCTTGAACAGGCCGCGGTACAGCGGCTCGGCGCGCGTGTCCGCATCGACCGTGAGCTGCGCGGGCCCCTGCCGCAGCAGGAAGCTGCGCTCGGTCGCCGCGGGCTCGCGCTCGGCCTTCGATGCCGCCTCGTCCCAGCGTTCGGTGCAGCGCCGCACGAGCAGGGGCCCGAGCCCGGCCTGCGCGCCCGCGTGCGCCTGCTCGACGCCGCGCACCGCCTCTTCGCGGCGCTGCCCGCGCTCGTCGACCAGCCCGTCGATCCGCGCCAGCACGCCGCACAGCACCAGGCCCACCCCGGCCAGCGCGCCGAGCTTGGCCATCACGGGAAACCTCATCGCATCCTCCCTCCGCGCCGGGACGCCGGCGCGCACGGCCGTGACGATGCGGGCGGTGCGTGAGGGGACGATGGCGTCCGTGAAGCGGGCGTGAAGCGCGGCGCGTCCGGCCTCCCGCGGGTTCGTCCACAGGTTCAGCCGAGCGGCAGCCGCACGACCACCCGCAGCCCCGGATCGGCGGGCTCGAACGCCACGCTGCCGCCATGCAGCGCTGCCGCCTGGCGCACGATGGCCAGGCCCAGTCCGCTGCCGCGGCGACCGTCGCGCGGGCGCGGCAGCGAGAAGAAGCGCTGGCCGAGCTGCGGCAGCGCGAAGTCGGAGACGCCCGGCCCGGCGTCGCACAGCTCGAAGACGGCCTCGCGCCCCTCGCGCCGCAGCGAGAGCGTGACCGGCGAGCCTTCGGGCGCGAAGTCGAGCGCGTTCGCCCACAGGTTGGAGAACAGCAGCCCGAGCGACTCCGGATCGGCGGCGCGCAGGGTCGTGTCGTCGCGGGCCGCCCACTGCGCCCGCACGCCACGCTGCGCCGCGAGCACCGCGCCCTCGGCGACGACGCGGTCGACGAGCGCCAGCAGCGCCACCGGCTGCGGATGCTCGATCGCGCGCAGGCCTTCGAGCCGCGACAGCGCGAGCATGCGGTCGACCAGGTCGCGCAGGCGCAGCGACTGCTCCTGGATCTGCAGCGCGAAGCGCTCGCGGTCGGCCTCGGGCAGCGCCTCGGCGAGCAGCTCCGCGGCGCCCTGGATCGCGGTGAGCGGGCTCTTGAGCTCGTGGGTCAGCGCGCGCACGGTGTGCTCCAGGCGTTCGCGGCCCTCCAGCCGCGCGCGCATGTCGTCGACCGCCTGGGCGAGGTCGCCGAGCTCACCCGGCAGCTGGGGCACCGGCTCGCGCGCGCCGGCGTGCACGCGCGTCGCGTAGGCCTTGAGCTTGCGCACCGAGACCACCATCCACAGCGTCACCGCGACCCCCACCGCGGCGGACGCGCCCAGCAGCCAGAGGCTCGCCACCAGCAGCCGGCGCTGGGCGCGGTCGATGAAGGGCTGCACGGTGGCGATCGGCTCGCCGACCGTCACGACGCCGATCACCCGGCCGCCGTCGCGCACGGGTGCCGCCACGTACATCACCGCGGTGCGCGAGTCGGCCTCGACCTCACGCGTCGAGCGCGCCCCGTAGTCGCCGTGCAGCGTGCGGCTGACGTCGCGCCAGCGGGAATAGTCGGCGCCGACGGCGCCGCCCGGCGCGCCTTCCGCCGCGGGTGCGCCGGCGCCGGAATCGAGCACCACGCGGCCCGTGGCATCGGTCACGTAGACGCGGAAGTCGAGCGAGGTCTTGCGCAGCCCCCAGATGCGCACGTCGATCGGCCGCCGGCGGTAGGCGGCGATGTCGCGCTCCAGCCGGGAACCCGCCAGCGTCCCCCCGGGCGGCATCGCGCGCAGGTCGGCGGCGGCCTGCTCGGCGAGCAGGTTGGCGGTGTCGACGAGCACGTCCTCCATCACCTCGCGCACGCTCGGCGCGACCTCCTGCTGGAAGACCTGGAGCGCGAAGAAGCCGGCCAGCCCGGTGACGACGAAGAACGCGAACAGCAGGCGCAGGCCGAGGCGCATGGCTCGCGCTTCTCAGGTCCGGGGCGGCAGCTCGAGCGAGTAGCCCATGCCGCGGTGCGTCGCGATCGGCTCGAGCTCGGGCCGCACGGCGCGCAGCTTGGCGCGCAGCGTCTTCACGTGGGTGTCGACGGTGCGGTCCGTCGCCTCGCCGTCGGCGCCCCAGACCTCGTCGAGCAGCGCCGCGCGCGAGCGGATGCGCCCCGGCGCCCGCAGGAGCGCGCTCAGCAGGCCGAACTCGAGCCGCGTGAGCGCGAGCCACTCGCCGGCGAAGCGGATGCGCTGGCCGTCGGCGTCCAGCTC
>DASVLN010000606.1:0-3467 GCA_036384855.1 Burkholderiaceae bacterium
GTCCGCGTCCTGCGCGAGGCGGAGCGCCAGCGCGACGTAGGCGGCGTCGTCGTGCGCCACCTGGTCGGCCAGGCCCATGCGCTCGAGGATGCCGCTGCCCAGGCGCCCGCGCATGAACCCGCCGCGGCGCGTGACGACCGGCAGGCCGCATTCGACCGCCTGCATCACCGTGTTGAAGCCGGAGAAGCCGATCGTGTCGAGGAAGGCATCGGCCTGCGAAAGCACGCCGAAGAAGCGCGCGCGCTCCATCCACGGGGCGGCCACGAGGTGCCGCGCCGGATCCAGGCCCGCGGCGTCGAAGGCCGCCGCGAGCCGCGCCGCCAGCTGCGCGGACAGCGAGGCCGCGAGGCCGTGATTGAAGAACAGGAACTGCGCCGAGGGCAGCGCCTGGGCGATGCGCACCAGCACCGCGTCGTGCTCCGGCAGGTACTTGAAGGGCGTGCCGGCGCAGACGAAGACGCTCGCCCCCGGCGCGAGGCCGAGGTCGGCGAACGCGACCTCCACGGCCTGCTGCGCGGGCCGTATCGCCGCCGGCGCGACGCAGCACCCCAGGCCTGGCAGGCGCACGAGCGATTCGCGGTAGTGCGCATCGGAGCCGGCATCCTCGAACAGCTCGGCCGACAGGTAGTGGTCGATGGTGGGCAGCCCGGTGGTCTCGGGATGGCCCCAGCTGGCCGCCTGCACCGGCGCGAGCCGCATCGCCGCCAGCCGCGGCGTGAGCGCGTCGATGCCCAGCTCGGGATAGAGCAGCACGTCGGCGCGCGCGGCGCGGATCGCGTCGACCCACTCGCCCAGGCTGCGCTCGCCGCTCACGAAGCCGTCGGCGCGCGCCTGCGCGATCGCGGTCTCGGCGTCGTGCGTGCGGCCGAGGTGGAAGACGTGCACCTCGAAGCGATCGCGATCGAGCTCCTCGACCCAGCCGCGCACGTTGGCCTGCCAGACCGAGTGCGAGAACACCTGCGAGGACACGATGCCCACGCGCACGCGTCGCGGCGTCTGCGCAGAACCGGTGTCCGGCGTCGCGCCCGCGACGTCGCGGCCGGCCAGCCAACGCGCCATCAGTGCGGCGCAGAAGTCGCCGTACGCCGACAGCGGCGCGACGTTGCCGCGCTCCTGGTAGGCGATGTAGAACGGCTGCGCGGCGCCGACGACCTGCTCCGGCCGCGCCACCGTGCCCGCGCGCGCCTCGGCGAGCAGCGCCTCGACCTCGCGCGTGAATGCAGCGCGCGCTGCGTCGAGGTCGTCGCCCGCCATGCGCACCAGCGGCAGCCAGGCGACGGCGTGCTTCAGTCGATGCACCATCGCTTCGGGCGCGAGCGCCGCGGCCTTGGCGAGAGCGGCACGCGCCTCGGCGCCGCGGCCCATCAGCGTGAGCAGGGTGCCCAGGTTGCCGTGCGCCTCGGCGTCGCGCGGACGCAGCGCGATGGCCTGCTCGAACGCGCGCACGGCCTCGTCATGGCGCTGCAGCGCGCCCAGCACCAGCGCGCGCCGGTGTGCGACCTCCGCGAAGTTCGGGCGCGCCGCGAGCGCCCGGTCGAGGTCGGCCAGCGCGTCCTCGAGGCGGTCGAGGTGGCGCAGCGTCCAGCCGCGGTTGTTCAGGGCCTCGGGCATGCCGGGCTGCAACGCGAGCGCGCGGTCGAAGCGCGGCAGCGCCTCGGCGTGGCGGCCCAGGGTCATCAGCGCGAGCCCGACGTTGGACTGCAGCGAGGCGTCGTCCGCGCGCAGGGCCAGCGCGCGCTCCAGCGTCGCCAGAGCCTCCCCCGGCCGGCCCGACTGCAGCTGCGCGACGCCGAGGTAGTGGCGCGACTCGAATTGCGCCGGATCCCGCGCCAGCACGCGCTCGTAGACCGTGGCCGCCTCGGCGACCTTGCCGGCCTGGTGCAGCAGCATCGCCTGGCGCACCTCCAGCATCGCGAGCGGGTCGGACGGCGCCGGCTTGCGCGGCGCGGGGCGCTGGAAGATGTTGGGCGGCGGCATGGCGTCTCGATCGTGGCGGAGACGCCGATTATCCAGTCGAGGCCGCCCGCCGCGGCGGTGCGCGGGTCGAGGCCGGGATCTAGACGAGCAGCACCGACGAGCCGGTCGTGCGCCGGCCCTCGAGGTCGCGGTGCGCGCGCTCCGCCTCGGCGAGCGGGTAGCGCTGGTCGATGCGGATCTTGACGCTGCCGTCGCGCACGACCTGGAACAGCTCGTCGGCCATCGCCTGCGTCCGCTCGCGCGTGGAGGTGTGCGTGAAGAGGGTCGGCCGCGTCACGTACAGCGAGCCCTTGGCCGCCAGCATCTGCAGCGGCACCGGCCCCGCCGGACCCGACGAGTTGCCGAACACCGCCAGCAGCCCGAACGGGCGCAGGCAGTCGATCGAGCGCTCGAAGGTGTCCTTGCCGACCGAGTCGTAGACCACCTTCACGCCCTTGCCGCCCGTGATCTCCCGCACGCGGGCGACGAAGTCCTCGCGCGAGTAGTCGATCGCGTGCGCCGCGCCGTTGTCCAGCGCGAGCCGGCACTTCTCGGGCGAGCCCGCGGTGCCGATCAGCTCGTAGCCGAGCGCCCGCGCCCATTGGCAGGCGATCAGGCCGACCCCGCCCGCGGCCGCGTGGAACAGGACGTGGTCGCCGGGCGCGAGGCCCTCGACGGGCAGCGTGCGGCGCAGCAGGTAGTTCGCCGTCAGCCCCTTGAGCATCATGGCGGCGCCGGTCTCGAAGTCGATGTCGTCGGGCAGCCTGCACACGTGGGTCGCGTCGAGCACGCGGGCCTCGCAGTAGCTCCCGGCCTTGGGCGCGGCGTAGGCGACGCGGTCGCCGACGGCCAGGTGCGTGACGCCCTCGCCCACCGCCTCGACGACGCCCGCGCCCTCGCCGCCCGGCGTCAGCGGCAGCGGGTTCGGGTACAGGCCGGTGCGCTGGTAGACGTCGATGAAGTTGATGCCGATCGCACGATGCCGCACTCGTACCTGGCCCGGGCCGGGATCGCCGACCTCGACGTCGACGAGGCGCAGCTGCTCGGGGCCGCCGAATTCGGTGATCTGGATCGCCTTGGTCACGCTCGTTCTCCGGTTGGGGCGGCGCGCGGGAAAGGCGGCGACGCCAGGCCCGGGTTTTTAGCACGCAGGGCCGGCCCTTGCCGGCGCGAGGATTCGTCGCACCGGCGGACGACCCGACCTCAGGCAAGCACTCGCGCGGCGGCCCAGGCGGCCATGCCCAGCAGCACGATCGCGGTCGCGAGGTCGATCCAGCGCAGCGCCCGCAGCGGCAGGGCGCGGCGCGCGAAGTGCACGGCCCCCACGAGGATCAGCCACCAAGCGGCCGAGCCCGCGAACACGCCCGCCACCAGCCACCACGCCGCACCGGCCGCGCGCGGGCCGGACACCCCGAGCGCGGCGATCACCGCGACGAAGCTCAGGATGGTCGACGGGTTCGCGATCGTGAGCACGAACGTCGTGGCGAACGCGGCCGGCGGCGAGGTGCGCG
>DASVLN010000607.1:0-2968 GCA_036384855.1 Burkholderiaceae bacterium
GGCCGATCCGGCGACCGGCCGGCCCCTGCAGGCGCTCGCCCTCGCCTGCCCGCGCTGAGCCGCGGCGCGATGCTGCACCGCGTCATCGCGGCATGCGGCGGCGGCGCAGGGATTTCGTGAACCCGTCGACGCGGCGGGCGCGCGAAATCGGGTATGGTCCATGACGCTGGAAGCGCGCGCGGCGACCCCGCGCGGCGTCTCCCGTCCCACCGGCCGGCGCGCGGCACACCCCCTGCGACGCCGGCCGATCCGACTGCCAACCTTTGAAGCCCGCCACCGCGGGCGCGGAGCTTTCGCCGATGACCCAGCACGACCCCCTGAGTCTGCACGTCCCGGAGCCCACGGGGCGACCGGGCTGCGCGACCGACTTCTCCTACCTTCACGTCTCGCCCGCCGGCGAGGTCCGCCGCCCCCCGGTGGACACCGATCCCCGCTCCACCAACGACCTCGCCTTCGAGCTGATCCGCGTCCTCGACACGGAGGGCAACGCCGTCGGCCCCTGGGCGCCGGACATCTCGCCCGAGCTGATGCGCAAGGGCCTGAAGGCGATGATGAAGACGCGCATCTTCGACGCCCGCATGCTGATCGGGCAGCGCCAGAAGAAGATGTCGTTCTACATGCAGAGCCTGGGCGAGGAGGCCATCGGCACCGCGCATGCGCTGGCGCTCGAGGATGGCGACATGTGCTTCCCGACCTACCGCCAGCAGAGCCTGCTGATCGTGCGCGACTACCCGCTGGTCGACATGGTCTGCCAGCTGCTGTCCAACGAGCGCGACCCGCTCAAGGGCCGCCAGCTGCCGGTCATGTACTCGGTCAAGGCCAAGGGCTTCTTCTCGATCTCCGGCAACCTCGCGACGCAGTACATCCAGGCGGTCGGCTGGGCGATGGCCTCGGCGATCAAGAACGACACCAAGATCGCGTCGGCGTGGATCGGCGACGGCGCCACCGCGGAATCCGACTTCAACACGGCGCTCACCTTCGCCCACGTCTACAACGCGCCGGTGATCCTGAACGTCGTCAACAACCAGTGGGCGATCTCGACGTTCCAGGCCATCGCCGGCGGCGAGCACACGACCTTCGCGGCGCGCGGCGTCGGCTCCGGCATCGCGTCGCTGCGCGTGGACGGCAACGACTTCCTCGCCGTCTACGCCGCCTCCCGCTGGGCCGCGGAGCGTGCGCGCAGCAACCTCGGTCCGACGCTGATCGAGTGGGTCACCTACCGCGCCGGCCCGCACTCGACCTCCGACGATCCGAGCAAGTACCGTCCCGCGGACGACTGGACGCACTTCCCGCTCGGCGACCCCATCGCGCGCCTGCGCCAGCACCTCACGAAGCTCGGCCACTGGTCGGACGCGGAGCACGAGGAGACGCACAAGGCCCTCGAGGCCGAGGTCGCCGCCGCGCAGAAGGAGGCCGAGTCCTACGGCACGCTCAACGACGGGCGCATCCCGAGCGCGGCCTCGATGTTCGAGGACGTCTACAAGGACATGCCGGAACACCTGCGCCGCCAGCGCCAGGAACTAGGGGTCTGAAATGGAAATGCAAACCAAGAACCAGCTGGCCGCCGCCCCGGAGGGTCCGACCAGCCCGATGACGATGATCCAGGCGCTGCGCTCGGCGATGGACATCATGCTGGAGCGCGACCCCAACGTCGTGATCTTCGGCCAGGACGTGGGCTACTTCGGCGGCGTCTTCCGCTGCACCGAGGGGCTGCAGAAGAAGTATGGCAAGTCGCGGGTGTTCGACGCGCCGATCTCGGAAGGCGGCATCGTCGGCGCGGCCGTCGGCATGGGCGCCTACGGGCTGCGGCCGGTGGTCGAGATCCAGTTCGCCGACTACTTCTACCCGGCCTCCGACCAGATCGTCTCCGAGGCCGCGCGCCTGCGCTACCGCTCGGCGGGCGATTTCACGGCGCCGCTGACGATCCGCATGCCTTGCGGCGGCGGCATCTACGGCGGCCAGACGCACAGCCAGTCGCCCGAGGCGCTCTTCACGCACGTCTGCGGCCTGCGCACGGTCATGCCGTCCAACCCGTACGACGCCAAGGGCCTGCTGATCTCGTGCATCGAGAACGACGACCCGGTGATCTTCCTCGAGCCGAAGCGGCTGTACAACGGCCCGTTCGACGGCCACCACGACAAGCCGGTCGTGCCCTGGTCCAAGCACCGCCTGGGCGAGGTTCCCGAGGGCTACTACACGGTGCCGCTGGACTCCGCGGCCACCTACCGCGAGGGCAAGGACCTCACGGTGCTCGCGTACGGCACGATGGTCTTCGTCGCCGAGGCCGCGGCCGCGGAGACCGGCATCGACGCCGAGATCATCGACCTGCGCTGCATCTGGCCGCTGGATCTCGACGCGATCGTGCGGTCCGTGAAGAAGACGGGCCGCTGCGTCGTCGTCCACGAGGCGACGAAGACGAGCGGCTTCGGCGCGGAGCTCGTCGCGCTGGTGCAGGAGCACTGCTTCTACCACCTGGAGGCGCCCATCGAGCGCGTGGCGGGCTGGGATACCCCCTACCCGCATGCGCAGGAGTGGGCGTATTTCCCGGGGCCCGACCGCGTCGGCGCCGCGTTCAAGCGAGCGATGGAGAAATAAGAACATGGGAATCCACATCATCAAGATGCCCGACATCGGCGAAGGCATCGCGGAAGTCGAGCTGGTCGCCTGGAACGTCAAGGAGGGCGACACGGTCGTCGAGGACCAGAACCTCGCCGACGTCATGACGGACAAGGCCACCGTCGAGATCCCCTCGCCCGTGCACGGCAAGGTGCTCGCGCTGGGCGGCAAGGTGGGCCAGGTGATGGCGGTCGGCTCGGAGCTGATCCGCATCGAGGTCGAGGGCGCGGGCAACGTCAAGGAGGGCGCGGCCGCGCCCGCACCGGCCGCCGCGGCGGTCGTCGCGGCACCCGTACCCGCTCCGGTATCCGCGCCCGTCGCCGCGAAGTCCGCACCGGCGCCCGCCCCTGCG
>DASVLN010000608.1:0-2669 GCA_036384855.1 Burkholderiaceae bacterium
CAGAACGGCGCCGACGCGTCCTCGGCCCGCGGCGGCGCGTAGACCGACGCCTCGCCCTCGGCGGGCTGGCCGGTCAGCAGCGCGATCACCTTGTCGGACGTGGTCGGCGCCGCGGCCGCGCCCAGCTCGAGCGGCCCGCCCAGCGCCTCGACGAGCTCGGGGATCAGCTGCGCCAGCTCGCCGGTCGTGATCGCGACGTCGGCGTCGAAGTTCTCGTCGGCCTTGCCGCCCTGGGGCTGTCCTTCGAGGACCACATCCAGCAGCTTGATCTTCTTCAGCGCGAAGTTCTCGGTCAGCACGAACGAGACGCGGTCGGCCCAGGTCATCGCGAGCGAGGTCGGCAGCTTGCCCTGGCGGATGTGCTCGCCGACCTCGTCGATGTCCAGCGTGTGGCGGGCGTAGCGCACGAGCGACTTCTCGCTGTCGGGCTGCTTGAGCTCGCACTCGCGGTCGATCGTGAAGCCGGCAGGCGGCTGGCGGGTCGACAGCCATTCGGCCATCGCCGCGGCTGCGGACATCTGCGTCTGCACGAGCTCCAGCCGCAGGCCGCCGGCGAGCAGCTCGCCCAGCAGCGTCGTGACCTTGTCCGCCTTCTTCGCGCTGCCCGCGCCGACCATCAGCAGCCCGGCCTTCAGGTCGATCCACACGGGCGTCGTCGAGCGCTTGGGGAACGCGCGCGGCAGCAGCTCCTGCACGATCTCTTCCTTCAGCTCCTTGGCGCGCTTGCCCTTGGGGCGGCGACCCGTCTCCTGCTCGATCTGGTCGCAGCGCGCCTCCAGCAGCTGCTTGACGGCGCCGCCGGGCACGGCCTTGGTCTCGGTGCAGAGCTTGAGGATCCACTGCCCGCCGACGCTCTCGACCAGCGCGCCGTGCTTCTCGCCGCGCGGCTCGACCCAGCCGGCGGACTCGGGCTGCGACGCGCCGCACTCGACGAAGCGCAGCGTGGCCAGGCGCTCCTCGAGCGCGGGCAGCGTGGGCTCGTCCCAGTGGGCGATGCGGTAGACGATGGCGTTCTTGAACATGCGCGAAAACTTCTTCGACGGACGGAGCGCGCGATTCTAGGCGCACTGGATTTCCGTCCAGCCCGGCAGGACTCGCGCGGCGGCGCGGCGGCGGCATTCCTGCACGCGCGAGAATGCGCGCCATGAAAGTCCTCGGCATCGCCGGCTCCTCGGGCATGGGCAAGACGACGCTGCTCGCACGGCTGGTGCCGGCGCTGGGCGCGCGCGGGCGGGTGGTCTCGATGATCAAGCACAGCCACAAGGACATCGAGGTCGACCGCCCCGGCAAGGACTCGTGGCGGCTGCGCGAGGCCGGCTGCCGCGAGGTGCTTCTGCTCGGGCGCACCCGCTGGGCGCTGATGCACGAGCTGCGCGGCGCGCCCGAGCCGGCGCTGGACGAGATGCTCGCCCGCATCGGGCCGTGCGACCTCGTGCTGGTGGAGGGCTTCAAGGCGGGCGATTTCCCCAAGCTCGAGGTCTGGCGCGCCGAGCCCGGCAAGCCGCTCCTGTGGCCGCGGTGGCCCGGCATCCGCGCGATCGCGAGCGACGACGACCCGCCCATACGGGATGCCGCATCGGCCGACGAGCCGCCGCCCGTGCACCTGCGCCTCGCCGACACCGAGGCCATCGCCGACTTCGTGCTCGCGCACGCGGTGGACGTCGCGAGGACCTGACCATGCTGCGCTTCGCCGCCAACGTCTCGATGCTGTTCGCCGAGGCGCCCTTCCTCGACCGCTTCGGCCTCGCCGCGCGCGCGGGCTTCGCGGGCGTCGAGTGCCAGTTCCCCTACGAGGCGCCGGCGGCGGCGATCCGCGCACGCCTGGACGAGCACGGCCTCGCGATGGT
Source organism: Burkholderiaceae bacterium (assembly GCA_036384855.1). Taxonomy (GTDB): domain Bacteria; phylum Pseudomonadota; class Gammaproteobacteria; order Burkholderiales; family Burkholderiaceae_C; genus Scleromatobacter. The sequence goes on from DASVLN010000608.1 coordinate 1,848, forward strand.
GCTGCACAACCTGCCCGCGGGCGACTGGGCCGCCGGCGACCGCGGCATCGCGTGCCAGCCCGCCCGCCGCGCCGAGTTCCGCGAGGGCGTCGCCCGCGCGATCGACTACGCGCGCACGTTCGGCGTTCCGCAGCTGAACTGCCTGGCCGGCATCGCGCCCGTCGACGCGGATCCCGCCGAGGTGCACGCCACGCTCGTCGACAACCTGCGCTTCGCGGCACGGGCGCTCGCCGATGCCGGCCTGCGGCTGCTCGTCGAGCCGATCAACACCTTCGACATCCCTGGCTTCGCGGTGAACCGCACGGACCAGGCGATCGCGCTGCTCGACGACGTCGACGCCCCCAACGCGTTCCTGCAGTACGACGTCTACCACGCGCAGCGCATGGAGGGCGAGCTGTGCGGCACCCTCGCGCGCCACCTGCCGCGCATCGCGCACGTGCAGGTCGCCGACAACCCCGGTCGCCACGAGCCGGGCACGGGCGAGATCCGCTTCGGCTTCGTGTTCGCCGAGCTCGAGCGCCTGGGCTACGGCGGCTGGATCGGCTGCGAATACCGGCCCGCGGGACGCACCGACGCCGGGCTCGACTGGCTGCCGCGCGGCGCGCTGCGGCCCGGCGGGCAAACTGCGCGGCAGAAGCCACCCGGCCTCGCAGCCGGCGGCTGAACGCAGGCCCTAGGCTTCCTCGAAACGCTTGCGCACGAACGCCCACGCGAGCCGCGAGGCGTCGGGACCCTCGGGATCGCCGAACGGCTCGCGGGTGGCGCCGCCGCTACAGGCATGCGCGAGGCCGTCGACCTCGAGCAGCGTCGCGGCGACGCGGC
>DASVLN010000609.1:0-5896 GCA_036384855.1 Burkholderiaceae bacterium
CTGGGACGAGGCCCAGGCCGCGGTCGCGCGCGCGCAGGCGGGCGCCGGGACGCGCGCATGAGCCCAGGCTTCGCGCTCGAGCTGCACGACGTGCGCAAGCGCTTCGGCAGGACCGAGATCATCCGCGGCGCGACGCTGCAGGTGCGCCGCGGCGAGCGCGTGGCCATCATCGGGCCCAACGGCGCCGGCAAGTCGACGCTGTTCAACCTCGTCAGCGGCCGCCTCGCGCCGAGCGCGGGCCGCATCCTGCTCGAAGGCCGGCGCATCGACGGCCTGCCGCCGCATCGCGTGCACCGGCTCGGCCTCGCGCGCAGCTTCCAGGTCAGCAACCTGTTCGGGCGCCTGTCGACGTTCGAGAACCTGCGCTGCGCGGTGCTGTGGTCGCTCGGCTACCGCTACACGTTCTGGCGCTTCCTGTCCGGGCTGGACGATGCGAATGCGCGCGCCGCGGAGCTGCTCGCGATGCTGCGCCTCGAGCATCGCCGCGACGTCCCGGCCGCGGAGCTCGCCTACGCCGAGCAGCGCGCCCTCGAGATCGGCATGACCATCGCCGGCGGCTCGTCCGTCGTGCTGCTGGACGAGCCCACCGCCGGCATGAGCGAGAGCGAGACGCGCCGCTTCCTGCAGCTGATCCGCGACGTCACCGAGGGCCGCACGCTGCTCGCGGTGGAGCACGATATGGGGGTTGTCTTCGGCCTGGCCGACCGCATCGCGGTGCTGGTGCACGGCGAGTTCATCGCCTTCGACACCCCCGAGGCGGTGCGCGCCGACCCGCGCGTGCAGGAGGCATACCTCGGCGTGCCGCGCGGCGCCGCCGATGGGGCGGCGGCGACGTCGTCGCCGATACGGGAACGGGGCAGGTGATGCTCGAGCTGGAGCAGCTGCACGCCTTCTACGGCAAGAGCCATGTGCTGCACGGCGTGACGCTGCGCGTGGGGCCGGGCGAGATCGTCGCGCTGCTGGGCCGCAACGGCTCGGGGCGCTCGACCACCGCGAAGGCCGTGATGGGCCTGGTGCGCACGCAGGGCCGGATCGACTGGCGCGGGCAGTCGTTGCGCGGCCTGGCGCCCTACCAGGTCGCGCGCCGCGGCATCGGCTACGTGCCCGAGAGCCGCGACGTCTTCCCGCGCCTGACCGTGCACCAGAACCTCGAGCTCGGCCGCCAGCCCGGCCGGCGCGACGCGCGCTGGGGCTTCGAGGACATGTACGCGCTGTTCCCCGGCCTGCGCGAGCGCCGCGACGTCGAGGCCGGCGTCCTTTCCGGCGGCGAGCAGCAGATGCTCACGCTGTGCCGCTCGCTGATGGGCGACCCCGGGCTGCTGCTGATCGACGAGCCCACCGAGGGCCTCGCGCCCAGGGTCGTCGAGCAGGTCGCGGCCTTCCTGCTCGCGCTCAAGGCGCGCGGGATCGCCGTGCTGCTGGTGGAGCAGAAGCTCACGATCGCGCTGGAGATCTCCGAGCGCTGCGTCGTGATGGGTCACGGGCGCGTCGTGTTCGAGGGCACGCCGGCGCAGCTGCGAGCGCACGCCGGAGTGCGGCGGGAGTGGCTGGAGGTGTGAGGCCGGACGACGACCTGCTTGCGCCTGCAAGCGGTGCCGGATCGAGGTTCGATGGCTCGTGCCCGTTCTTCGACGCGTCGCGAAATGGCGGGGGCGGCCTGGCCCGGAGCCTGGGCCGCCTGCCTCCGCCGGGCGACGATGCACTGATTTTCAGCAGGGCCGCTGCCGGCGAGCTCGGGTCGCGGGCCCGGCGGCTCGGGCGATGCGCGGACGAAGCGCATCGCGGGCGATCGACGCAGCGGCGTCGAAGCGTCGAGGCCACGCGTCGAAGAAGCGATCCTGCGCGTCGAGGATCGGGGCTGCGACCGCGCTTGCGGGGGCGCGGCCGTCGCCGGCGGCCGGCGACCCGTCCCCCTAGTTCCGCCGGATTCCCTAGTTCGGAGCTCGCGATACGGTGCCCCGTATCAGAAGAATGGCGCGCCGCCATGGCGAGGTGCTTCGGCGGCATACCCACAGGGAAGGAAGAAGTCCGTGTCCGCTCAATTGATCAGCAATCGCATCTCCCTCGACATCCCCGACGACGACATGGCGGCCATCGTTGCCGCGATCCAGACGCTGGAGGACAAGCTGGTGCCCCACCTCGTCGACCTGAATCCGGAGGATCGCCGGTCCTTGCCGAAGATGGGCGCGAAGACCGTGGACTTCGTGTCCAAGACGCTGGACCTGACTTCGGCCAACGAGCTGTTCCGGCCCGCCTTCGTCGACCTCGGCGAGTTCGAGCGCGACCTGGCGGCCGTCGGGGCGCTGCGCAAGCTGCAGCAGCCGCTGAGCAAGATCTCGGACATGGTCGGCGACAGCCTGCTGCTGTCCGGCAGCGAGGCCTATGCCGCGGCGCTGGCCTGCTACCAGGTGATCAAGTCGGCCGCGCGGCTGAACACGCCGGGTGCGATGGTCGCCGCCGCCGACCTGGCCAGCCGCTTCCCGCGCCGCGTCGCACGCGCGAAGGATCCGCAGGCGCCGACGGCCGCGCCGTCGCAGCCCGGTACCGGGCACTGACCGAGGGGGCGTCGGCGCGGACGAGCCGGGGCCCGGGCCGACCCTGACCGCGCGGCACGTGGCGAGGGCCCACAATCGGCCTCCCCTGAAATCCGAAGCGTCGACAAGCCCATGCACCTCCTTGCCACCCGCGCCCGCCTGGCCGCGCTGCTCCTCGTCCCGCTGGCCGGCACGGCCGGGGCGGCCTCGATCTCCGTGCGCCTCGCGCCAGAGGTCGACGCGAAGGCGCTCGTGGTCGACTGCCTGAAGTCCTCGGTCGGCCGCTGCGTGGTCGCCGTGCAGGCCCCGGGCGAGGCGCAGCCGCGCGTCGTCGTGGTCCCGGCCCAGGGCTCGCAGCGCGTCGAGGGCGTGCCCACGGGCTCGCGCTACTGCGTCGACGTGCAGGAACAGCCGTCGTGGGACAGCTGCCCGAAGAAGGAGCTCGGCCCGGCGATGACCGAGCTCGACCAGGTCTTCTTCGACGGCAAGTGACGCGTCGCGAGAGTCCCTGGTCTCGACGTTGGCCCGAGGGCGGTGTACACAGCGCCATCCCGACCAACGACCCCGGAGCGCCCATGCCCCGCAAGACCGCCGCCGACTTCCCGCGCGAAGTGCTCAGCCTGTTCGACCAGTATGTGCACGGCGCGATCTCGCGGCGCGGCTTCCTGGACGGCGCCGCCCGGTACGCTGCCGCCGGCGGCATGACCGCCGCGGGCCTGCTCGAGGCGCTGAGCCCGGACTTCGCGGCCGCGCAGCAGGTCGCCCCCTCGGACCCGCGCATCGTCGCCACGACGCTGGCCTTCGACTCCCCTGCGGGCCTGGGCAAGGCGAGCGGCCTGCTCGTGCGGCCCGCCAGGTCGCCGGCCAGGATCCCGGCGATCCTCGTCGTGCACGAGAACCGCGGCCTGAACCCGCACATCGAGGACATCGCGCGCCGCCTCGCGCTCGAGGGCTACCTCGCGTTCGCGCCCGACGCGCTGTTCACCGTCGGCGGCTACCCTGGCGACGAGGACAAGGCGCGCGAGCTGTTCGGCAAGCTCGACCCGAAGAAGATCCAGGCCGACTTCGTGGCCGCCGCCGCGGTGCTGCAGGCGCAACCGGGCACCAACGGCCGTGTCGGCTGCGTCGGCTTCTGCTTCGGTGGCGGCGTGGTCAACCACGTCGCGACGCAGTGGCCCGAACTCGCCGCCGGCGTGCCCTTCTACGGCGCGGCCCCGAGGCTCGAGGACGTGCCGCGCATCAAGGCACCGCTGCTGCTTCACTTCGCGCAGCACGACGACCGCATCAACGCCACGTGGCCGCCGTACGAGGCCGCGCTCAAGGCCGCGCACGCGAAATTCGAGGCGCACGTCTACCCGAACACCGAGCACGGCTTCAACAACGACACGACCCCGCGCTACGACGCCGAGGCCGCGGCGCTCGCCTGGGAGCGCACGCTGACCTTCTTCGCGCACACCTTGCGAACGGCCTGAGCTGTGCGCATCGAACGTCCCGGCGATTGGCGGGGCCGGCGGTTCGTCCATACTGCGCGCTGCCGCAACACCCACACGGCGCCGAGCCGCCAGGAGGTCCCCGATGTCCCACCCGATCGCCCGCCGCGCCCTGCGCGCCGCCGCGGCCCTGGCCGTGTCCGCGCTGCCCGGCATCGCGCCGGCGCAGGACTTCTCCAAGGTCGAGATCCGCGCCACCGAGCTCGCGCGCGACTTCCACACGCTGCAGGGGCAGGGCGGCACGGTCAGCGTGCTCTCGGGGCCGGACGGCGTGCTGGTCGTCGACGCGCAGTTCGCGCCGCTGACCGACAAGCTCGTCGCTGCGATCCGCACGTTCAGCGACAAGCCGATCCGTTTCCTGGTCGATACCCACGTCCATCCCGACCACACCGGCGGCAACGAGAACTTCGCCCGCCTCGGCGCGACCATCCTCGCGCGCGACCAGCTGCGCGAGCGCCTCGAGAAGCCCGCCGTCAACCTCGACGGCAGCGTCCGCCCGGCGCAGCCCGCCGCGGCGCTGCCGGTCGTGACCTACGACGCGCCGGTCTCGCTGTACCTCGACGGCGAGCACGTGGTGCTGATGCCCGTCCGGCGCGCGCACACCGACGGCGACACGGTGGTGATCTTCCCCGGCCACGACATCATGGCCGTGGGCGACATCTTCCGCAGCCTCGGCTATCCGTACGTCGACCGCGCGAGCGGCGGCACGCTCGCCGGCACGCTGGAGGCGCTCAGCGAGGTCGCCGACCGCGCCGGCCCGGCCACCCGCATCGTCCCCGGCCACGGCCCGATCGTCGGCCGCGAGGCGCTGCTTGCCCAGCGCGACATGATCATCGCGCTGCGCGCCAAGGTGCTGGCGCAGGTGCAGCAGGGCCGCACGCTGGAGCAGGTGATCGCGAGCAAGCCGACCGCCGAGTGGGACGCCCGGGTGCCGCAGGGACCGCAGACGGCGGACCGGTTCGTCAAGTGGGTGTACGAGGAGGTCGCGGCGGATCGGTGAAGCCCGCGGCGCTGGGGTATCGTCCGCAGCGGGCGACGATGCCGGCTTCGCGCGCGTCGCGCCCGCACGCACTCACTTGCAAGGGAGACGCCTCATGTCCAAGGTCAAGGTGGCCTGCTTCGGAATGTCCATCGACGGTTTCGGCGCCGGTCCGCGGCAGAGCCTCGACGACCCGCTGGGCGTCGGCGGCCCGTCGCTGATGCAGTGGGTCTTCCCGACCCGTACGTTCCAGCGCATGCACGGCGACGGCGCCGGCGGCGAGACGGGCGTCGACGACGACTTCGCGGCGCGCGGCTTCGCCGGCGTCGGCGCCTGGATCCTGGGCCGCAACATGTTCGGCCCGGTCCGCGGCCCCTGGCCCGACGAGTCGTGGAAGGGCTGGTGGGGCGACGAGCCGCCGTACCACGTCCCGGTCTTCGTGCTCACGCATCACGCGCGCGACCCCCTCGAGATGCAGGGCGGAACGACCTTCCACTTCGTCACCGACGGCATCCACGCCGCGCTGGACGCGGCCAGGAAGGCCGCCGGCGGGCGCGACATCCGCATCGGCGGCGGCCCGGCGACCGTCCGCCAGTACCTGCAGGCGGGGCTGGTGGACGAGCTGCACCTGGCGGTGTCGCCGACGCTGCTCGGCCAGGGCGAGGACCTGCTCGCGGGGATCGACCTGGTGGCGCTCGGCTTCCGGTGCGTGGAGCAGGTCGCGTCGGGGCGGGCGATGCACGTGGTGCTGGCGAGATAGTCCCTTGCGGCGGCGGACGGCTGCGCCGCGGGCGCCGGGCCGGGCACGTCGTCGGGCACCCGGGGGGCCTGGCAGTCACCGGATCACGCCGAGGCGACCCGGCCCCGGGTGGGCAGCGCGAGCGTGAAGCTGG
>DASVLN010000610.1:0-4187 GCA_036384855.1 Burkholderiaceae bacterium
GGCGGCCCGGGCCGCCGGCGCCGAGCCGCCCGGCGCCACGCCGGAGGCCTTCGGCCACACGATCGCCGGCTTCCTGCGGGCCGTGAGCGGCCTCGCGCTGCCGTCGTCGGCGCTCTCGTCGCTGCAGGAGGACTACGTCGCCCAGGCCACGAAGCTCTGGAACGACGCCGTCGACCAGATCCCGGTCGCCGCCACCCTGGCCGGCAAGCCCGCGCCGGCCGACAAGCCCGCGCCCCGGCCCATCGGCGACCGCCGCTTCGCCGCCGCCGACTGGCTGGGCAACCCCGCCGCCGCCTTCACGGCGCAGCTGTACCTGCTCAACGCGCGCACGCTGACGAAGATGGCCGACAGCCTGCAGGGCGACGACAAGACGCGCGCCCGCGTGCGCTTCGCGGTGCAGCAGTGGGTCGACGCCACCAGCCCCGCCAACTACCTCGCGCTCAACCCCGAGGCCCAGCGCAAGGCGATCGAATCGAAGGGCGAGAGCCTGTCGGCCGGCCTGCGTCACCTGTGGGGCGACGTGCAGCAGGGGCACCTGTCGCAGACCGACGAGAGCGTGTTCGAGGTCGGCCGCAACGTCGCGACGACCGCGGGCTCGGTGGTGTTCGAGAACGAGTACTTCCAGCTGATCGAGTACGCGCCGCTCACGCCGAAGGTGCATGCGCGGCCGATGCTGTTCGTGCCGCCGTGCATCAACAAGTACTACATCCTCGACCTGCAGCCGGAGAACTCGCTGATCCGCCACACGGTCTCGCAGGGCCACCGCACCTTCGTCGTGAGCTGGCGCAATCCCGACGACTCGATGGCGGACCGCACCTGGGACGACTACATCGAGCACGCCGTGATCCGCGCCGTCGACGTGGTGCAGGAGATCACCGGCGCGAAGACGATCAACACGCTGGGCTTCTGCGTCGGCGGCACGCTGCTGGCCACCGGCCTCGCCGTGCTCGCGGCGCGCGGCCGCCAGCCGGCCGAGAGCCTGACGCTGCTCACGACCTTCCTCGACTTCTCCGATACCGGCGTCCTCGACATCTTCGTCGACGAGGCGTCGGTGCAGCTGCGCGAGATGACGCTCGGCGAGCACGCCCCCGGCGGGCCACGCCTGCTGCGCGGCGGCGAGCTCGCGAGCACCTTCAGCTTCCTGCGCCCGAACGACCTCGTCTGGAACTACGTCGTCGGCAACTACCTGAAGGGCGAGAAGCCGCCCGCGTTCGACCTGCTGTACTGGAACAGCGACGCCACCAACATGCCGGGGCCGATGTACTGCTGGTACCTGCGCAACACCTACCTGGACAACGCGCTGCGCGAGCCCGGCCGGCTGACGGTCTGCGGCGTGCCGCTGGACCTGTCGAAGATCGCGGCTCCCGCCTACCTCTACGGCTCGCGCGAGGACCACATCGTGCCGTGGAAGGGCGCGTACCAGTCCACCCGCATCCTGGGCGGCGACAAGCGCTTCGTGCTGGGCGCCTCGGGCCACATCGCGGGCGTCATCAACCCGCCGAAGGCCAACAAGCGCAGCCACTGGATCAACGAGGCGTCGCTGCCCGAATCGCCCGACGACTGGCTCGCCGGCGCGACCGAGCATCCGGGCAGCTGGTGGACCGACTGGTCGCGCTGGCTCGCCGGCTTCGGCGGCGGCGAGGTCAACGCGCCGCGCGCGCCCGGCGGCCGCGGCCACGCGGCGATCGAGCCGGCGCCGGGCCGCTACGTCAAGCAGAAGGCTTGACTCGGCTCAAGCCGTGGCGGCCGGACGACAGCTAGCCTCGACGACTCGCCGCGACAGCGATCAGTCATACCCCGTCCCGTATCATCGCCCCCCTGACTGGAGACCATCATGAGTGAAGACATCGTCATCGTCGCCGCTGCCCGCACCGCCGTCGGCCGCTTCGGCGGCAGCCTGGCCAAGGTGCCGGCCTCGGAGCTGGGCGCCACCGTCCTGCGCGCGCTGCTGGAGCGCTCGCGCCTGCAGGGCGACCAGGTGGGCGAGGTGATCCTGGGACAGGTGCTGCAGGCCGGCACCGGACAGAACCCGGCCCGCCAGGCGGTCATCAAGGCCGGCATGCCCAACGCGGTGCCGGCGATGACCATCAACAAGGTCTGCGGCTCGGGCCTCAAGGCCGTGATGCTCGCGGCGCAGGCGATCCGCGACGGCGATTCCGAGATCGTGATCGCCGGCGGCCAGGAGAGCATGAGCATGGCGCCGCACGTGCTGCCGAACTCGCGCGAGGGCCAGCGCATGGGCGACTGGAAGCTGGTCGACACCATGATCAACGACGGCCTGTGGGACGTGTACAACCAGTACCACATGGGCATCACCGCGGAGAACGTCGCCAAAAAGTACGGCATCACCCGCGAGCAGCAGGACGCGCTCGCCTTCGCCTCGCAGTCCAAGGCGGCCGCGGCACAGGACGCCGGCCACTTCAAGGAGGAGATCGTCGGCGTCGCCATCCCGCAGAAGAAGGGCGACCCGATAGTCTTCGACGCCGACGAGTTCATCAACCGCAAGTCGACGCCGGAGGCCCTGGCCGCCCTGCGTCCCGCCTTCGACAAGGCCGGCTCCGTCACCGCCGGCAACGCCTCGGGCCTGAACGACGGCGCCGCGGGCGTGGTCGTGATGTCGGCGAAGAAGGCCGCGGCGCTGGGCCTGAAGCCGCTCGCGCGCATCGCCTCGTACGCGAGCGCCGGCCTCGACCCGGCCTTCATGGGCATGGGCCCGGTGCCGGCGGCGCGCAAGGCGCTGGAGCGCGCGGGCTGGAAGCCGGCCGATCTCGACCTGCTCGAGATCAACGAGGCCTTCGCGGCCCAGGCCTGCGCGGTCCACAACGAGATGGGCTGGGACATGAGCAAGGTCAACGTCAACGGCGGCGCGATCGCGATCGGGCACCCGATCGGTGCGTCCGGTGCGCGCATCCTCGTCACGCTGCTGCACGAGATGAAGCGCCGCGGCGCCAGGCGCGGCATCGCGTCGCTGTGCATCGGCGGCGGCATGGGCGTGGCGCTGACCGTCGAGCGCGAGTGAAGCGGAACGGCCGAGGCCGCCTCACGCAGGGTAGCCCCTGAGACGTGCGGCCGCGATGCCGCGCGATAGTGGGTCCGGTCCCACGACACGAACGAACCCCCAAACTTCTCGAAAAGGAGACAACGAGATGAGCCAGAAACTAGCGTACGTCACCGGGGGCATGGGCGGCATCGGCACCGCGATCTGCCAGCGCCTGCACCGCGACGGCTTCAAGGTCATCGCCGGCTGCGGCCCGAGCCGCGACCACGCCAAGTGGATCGCGGAGCAGAAGGCCCTCGGCTACACCTTCCACGCCTCGGTCGGCAACGTCGCCGAGTGGGATTCCACCGTCGCCGCCTTCACGCAGGCCAAGGAGGAGCACGGGGCGATCGACGTGCTGGTCAACAACGCCGGCATCACGCGCGACCGCATGTTCCTGAAGATGACGCGCGAGGACTGGGACGCGGTCATCGGCACCAACCTGACCTCGATGTTCAACGTGACGAAGCAGGTGGTCGCGGACATGGTCGAGCGCGGCTGGGGCCGCATCATCCAGATCTCGTCGGTGAACGGCGCCAAGGGCCAGGCCGGGCAGACCAACTACTCGGCCGCCAAGGCGGGCATGCACGGCTTCTCGATGGCGCTGGCGCTGGAGATGGCCAGCAAGGGCGTGACGGTCAACACCGTGAGCCCGGGCTACATCGGCACCGACATGGTCCGCGCGATCAAGCCCGAGGTGCTCGAGAAGATCGTCGCCACCATCCCCGTCAAGCGCCTGGGCACGCCCGAGGAGATCGCCTCCATCGTGGGCTGGCTGGCCGGCGATGAGTCCGGCTTCACGACCGGCGCCGAGTTCGCGGTGAACGGCGGCCTGCACATGGGCTGACGCGCTTCGCGCCACCGCGGCGGACCGCGCGTCCGCCGCAGGAACGACCCCGCGGCCTGGGCCCCGGGGTCGTTTTCGTTTGGGCGGGTACTGCGCGCTGGCCGGCGCGCGCGCGACATGCGAGGATGCGGCCCCACGACAACGACACGGGGGGAACCATGGAATATCGGCTGCGCGCGGACGCGGGAGCCGCGGCATGAAGCGGCGCGCGTCAGCGGCCGTCGCGATCGTCGTCGGCATCGCGGTCGCCGCGGGCCTGGCTCGCGGCTGGCCGGAGGGCCCGTCGGCGCGCCGGGTGCGGCA
>DASVLN010000611.1:0-7401 GCA_036384855.1 Burkholderiaceae bacterium
GGCGCCCCGTGCCGAGCCGCTGCCCGAGGCGTCGCCCGCGCCGGCGCCACGGCGCTCGCAAGCCGGCGCCGCGCTGCTGGAGGTGCAGGAGCTGCGCGTGCGATTCCCGATCCGCAAGGGACTTTTCAAGCGCGGCCGCGCGTACTTCGACGCGGTCGACGGCGTCTCGTTCACGGTCGGCGAGCGCGAGACGCTCGCGCTGGTGGGCGAGTCGGGTTGCGGCAAGACGACGACGGGCAAGGCGATCGTGCAGCTGCTGCGCACCAGCGCCGCGTTCGAGGGCCGCGCGCTGCTGCAGGGGCGCAACCTGTTCGAGCTCTCCGGCGCGGCGCTCACGCAGGCGCGGCGCGACATCCAGATCATCTTCCAGGACCCGTTCGCCTCGCTCGACCCGCGCATGCGCGTGGCCGAGATCCTCGAGGAAGGGATGGCGGCGCTGCTGCCGGAGGTCGACGCGGCCGAGCGTCGCCGCCGCATCGAGGTGCTGGTCGACCGCTGCGGCCTGCGCCGCGACGCACTGGGCCGTTATCCGCACGAGTTCTCGGGCGGCCAGCGCCAGCGCATCGCGATCGCGCGCGCGCTGGCGGTGCAGCCCCGGCTCATCGTCTGCGACGAGCCGACCTCCGCGCTGGACGTGTCGGTGCAGGCGCAGATCCTGAACCTCCTGCACGAGCTGCAGCGCGAGCTGGGCGTCTCGTACCTGTTCATCACGCACAACATCGGTGTCGTGGAATACATCGCCGACCGCGTCGCCGTGATGCGCGCCGGCCGCATCGTGGAGCAGGGCGATTGCGCCGCGGTGCTGGAGAGCCCGCGCGACCCGTACACGCGCAATCTCATCGATGCCGTGCCGCGCCTGAAGCTGCCCGCCTGAGGGCCGCGCGGCAGGTGCTCCGGCGGCGGCCCGCGAGCGGCCTGCGCCGCGGCCCCCACGCCACTCCCTGCGGTTGTTTGGCATTGTCTAGGGGACTGCAGCCGGCGCCGCCGGGTGCGTGATGGAAAACCCGCGCCTCCCGGGGTCCCGTCGCGGCCGTCCGCGAACGCATCGCCGGGGGTATTCCCGCTCTCCGTGAAGGGATGTCGGCGAGCGTGCGCGGCGAGTTGCCCGACTGTGACGAAACCGACTCGAAATCCGAGGCGCCCGCGCAACAGACTACCTAGGGAAAACGTCCAAAACGGGTTTCCATCAGTGAGTCCGCGCAGACGTTCATGGACAATATTTTGTACAAGCTTTCGAAGTCAGTTCATCAGCCGTTCACAAACCGGCCCGCGACTTGCTTGAAGGCTGGGTCTATCGATCAACCTTTCCACCCCCTCAGGAGGGAACCCATGTTCCAACGAACGAAGATCTGTTCCGGTCTTCTGATTGCCATCGGCAGCGGCGCGTTCAGCGTGTCCGGCGTCGCCCTGGCCCAAGACACCAGCGTCCAGCGCGTCGAAATCATCGGCTCCTCGATCAAGCGTGTCGACACGGAAACGGACGCCCCGATCACGACGATCTCGCACGAGGAGATCGCGAAGACCGGCGCGACGACCGTCGAAGAACTGATGCGCCACGTCACGGCGAACAACTCGAGCAACTCGGCCGTCGCGGCCTCCGCCTCGGGCGCCACCACCGGCGGCATCTCCACCATCTCGCTGCGCGGCCTCGGCCCCGAGCGCACCCTGATCCTCGTCAACGGCCAGCGCAGCGCGCCGTACGGTGACCCGGTCGACTCCGTCTCCGTCGACGTCGACTCCATCCCCGTCGCCGCCATCGAGCGCATCGAAGTCCTGAAGGAAGGCGCGGGCGCCATCTACGGCTCGGACGCCGTCGCGGGCGTCGTGAACTTCGTGCTGCGCAAGGACTACCACGGCGTCGAGGCGACCGGCTACTACGGCCAGTCCTACGACGGCAAGGGTTCCGTCTCCAAGGGCTCGATCGTCGCCGGCTTCGGCGGCGACAAGGGCAACGCGACCTTCGTGGTCACGGCCGAGCACGACATGCCGCTGTACGGCCGCGACCGCTCGTTCGCCAACACCTCGATCCACCCCGAGCACGACAACTACTCGGCGTCGTCGGGTTCGGTTCCGGCCAACACCTCCATCCCGCAACTGGGCCTGACCAACCCGCTGGTCCCCGTCATCTGGGATCCGACCATCCAGAAGAAGGTCACGAACCAGGACGGGAGCGTCGTCACCGCGACCACCGGCGGCTACAAGGCCACGGGCGCCGGCAACTGCGGCCCGCTCAGCACCTACAGCAGCACCTTCGGTCCGAATGATTGCCTGTTCGACCCGGCCGGCTACACCAGCCTGATCCCCGATGTGCATCGTGTCGGCGTGCTGTTCACCGGTCACTACGACCTGACGGACGACGTGCGCCTGCACCTGGACGCGTCGGTGACGAACAAGAAGCAGTTCGTCTCGATCCAGCCGGCTCCGATCGGCACGTACGTGGGCATTCCCTGGGCGCTGACGACGGCCAACCCGTATTACCCGACGACCTTCGTCAGCGCACTGACGCACGCCGCTGCGGGCGCGACGATCGTGGGCGGCGACAACAATGGCAAGCTGCAGTACGACCCGTCCAAGCACATCGACGCGACGGATCCGACGGGCTACACCCCGACGCTGGACCTGCGCTACCGCCCGTTCATCACCGGCAGCCGCAACCTGACCGACGAAGCAAGCAACCTGCGCGTCTCCGGCGGCATCGACGGCACCGTCGCGGGCTGGGACTACACGGCCAACCTGCTGTTCTCCGGCAGTGCGGTCAACGAGTCGCTGCAGTCGGGCTACTTCCGCATCAACGGCGGCGCGGCCAGCGGCGGCCCCGGCATCGAGGCGCTCCTGAACGGCCAGGACAAGGATTCGGCCGGCAACACCCTGTGGGTCAATCCGTTCGGCGACAACAGCGCCGCGGTGCTGGCAGCCGCCCAGGCGACCAACTTCACCGGCAACGCCTTCCAGACGCGTACCTCCCTGCAGGACGCCCAGCTGAAGTTCTCGCGTGACGACGTCATGAAGCTGCCCGGCGGCAACATGGGCGCCGCCTTCGGCGTGGAACTGCGTCGCGACGAGTTCAAGCTGACCGCCGCGCCGGCCCTGGCCTCGGGCGACATCTCGGGCTACGGCGGCAACTTCCCCGACTTCGACCGTTCGCGCAACGTCGCCAGCTTCTTCGGCGAACTCGACGTGCCGGTGATCAAGGGCCTGGACGTCGATGGCGCCGTCCGCTACGACCACTACGGCTCGACGACCAACCCGAACTCGCTGGCTGGAGGTACGGACACGCTCAATTCCATCGCCATCTCGGACAACAACAACAACACCGACTATCTGCCCGGGGATGTCGTTGCGCGAGTGGCCCAGGAAGGCACCCAGAACGCCGGCGGCTTCGGTCAGACGACCGGCAAGCTGGGCGCCAAGTGGACGATCAGCAAGCAGCTGCTGTTCCGCGGCACGATCAGCACGGGCTTCCGCGCGCCGTCGCTTCTGGACCTGTACAACCCGCTGCAGGCCGGCGTGAGCGCGTTCGTGAACGACCCGAAGCGTTGCTCGGCGAACCCGCTCGATTGCGGCACGCAGTACAACCAGTACTCCGGCGGCCGCGGCGACCTGAAGCCCGAGCGTTCGCTGACCTACACGCTGGGCACCGTGATGGAGCCGGTGAAGGACATCAACTTCTCGCTGGACTACTTCCACACGAAGCTGCGTGACCAGATCGCGGTCCTGGGCGCCGACTACCTGCTCAACCACGAAGCGCAGTACCAGTCGAGCATCATCCGCGGCCCGTCGGACGGCGTGGGTCAGGCCGGCCCGATCATCGCGATCGACCAGCGCACCCAGAACATCACCGAAGCCATCGTCGCGGGCCTGGACTTCGACGCCAACGCCACCTTCCGCACTGCGGCGGGCACGTTCGGCGCCGGCCTCGGCGGTACCTGGATGACCAAGTGGGACTCGGTCAACCCGGACGGCTCGCGCGAGAACGAGATCGGCACCACGTCCAGCACCGTGACGGGCATGATCCCGCGCATGAAGCTGTCGCTGGAAGGCTCCTACGCCATGCCGAACAACTTCTTCTCGGGTTCGGTGATCTACAACTGGCAATCGCACGGCACGGACGTCTGCGGCACGCTGGACCAGGACGACCTGGGCAACTGCGCCGACGGCATCTCGCCGCCGAAGGTCAAGGCCTACGGCACCGTGGACCTGCAGGGCGTGATCAACCCGTCGAAGATGATGTCGGCGACCGTCGGCCTGAAGAACGCCTTCAACACCAAGCCGCCGTACGTCAACGGCGCCGGTGGTGCGTTCCAGTCGGGCTACGACCCGACCTACGTCGACCCGCACGGCCGCTTCTGGTACGTCAGCGCCACGCTGCGTTTCCAGTAACCAGCGATCACGACCGACGCGCCTCGCCTGGCGCGTCTCCCTCGAAAGCCGGCTTCGTGCCGGCTTTTTTCGTTGTCGCGCCCGGCGGAGGCGGTGCGTGCCGTCTCGGTACGCGCATGGGCTCGCGCGTGAGCGCATACACGCGCACCCGAGGGCCGAGCGGACGTGAAAAGGCCCGGGATCACCGTCCTCGCGGACGGCGGGCCCGGGCCCGTGTCAGTGGCTGTCGTCGATCGTCAGCGGCCGACGCCCGCACGCCCCATCTGCCGTTGCATCGCGCCCATCTGGCGCGCGGCGTCGTCGATCGCGCGCTGCTTGTTCGGATCGTTCGGATCGATCTGGTCGCCGTCCGCGTCGTAGCACACGGTCTGCGGCCGATACGAGCCCATCGGCGCTTCCTTGTGACACGTCTGGTTCGGCTTCGCGGCCGGCGTGGCGGCGGAAGCCACCTGCTGGGGTGGCGCGGGTTCGCTGGCGCAGCCGGCGACGATCGCCAGCCCGAGCAGGGCGAATGCAGTGCGCATGGGGACTCTCCCGGATGTTGTGGTTGACCGTCGAGTCTAGCAACGCGCGACACGACTGCCCACATGGGAGACCCGCATCGCGCGCCGCCGCGCGGCCCATCCGGCGCCGTGCCGACGACGCGCGCGCGCGTCGCGCGGCTCTCAGCGCGGCGCCATGCGGATCGCGCCGTCCAGGCGGATCACCTCGCCATTGAGCATCTCGTTGGTGACGATCTGGTGCACCAGCTTCGCGTAGTCGGCGGGCGTGCCCAGGCGGCTGGGGAAGGGCACGCTGGCGGCGAGCGCGTCCTGCACCTCCTGCGGCATGCCGAACAGCATCGGCGTGCCGAAGATCCCCGGCGCGATGGTCATGTTGCGGATGCCGCTCTTGGCGAGGTCGCGCGCGATCGGCAGCGTCATGCCGACCACGCCGCCCTTGCTCGCGGCGTAGGCGGCCTGGCCGATCTGGCCGTCGAAGGCCGCGACGCTGGCGGTGCTGATCAGCACGCCGCGCTCGCCGGTCGGCTCGGGCTCGTTGCCGCTCATCGCCTCGGCCGCGAGGCGGATCATGTTGAAGCTGCCCACGAGGTTGACCGTCACCACCTTGGCGAACAGGTCCAGCGCGTGCGCGCCGGTCTTGCCGACGACCCGGGCCGCCGGCGCGATGCCCGCGCAGTTGACGAGGCCCATCAGCTTGCCCAGCTTGCGCGCCTCGTCGACCACCCGGCGGCCGTCGGCTTCCTGCGTCACGTCGCAGCGCACGAAAACCTGGCCGAGTTCCTTGGCGACGGCCTGGCCGCGCTCTTCCTGCAGGTCGGCCAGCACGACCTTGCCGCCGTTGCCGGCGAGCATGCGCGCCGTGCCTTCGCCGAGGCCCGAGGCCGCGCCGGTGACGATGAAAACCTTGCCCGAGATGTCCATTGATTGGCTCCTGGCCGCGGCGGGACGCGCGCGGCGACTGACGTTTACGTAAACGTCAATTGTGGCGGCAATCGCGGGCGCTGCCAAGACGACGACAGGCCCGCGGCGCGAACCGCGGGCCTGTCCGGATGGGGTGGGCCGCGCGTCGCGCGCGCCGGCCCGGTGGCTCAGTTCTCGAGGGCCTGCAGCGCGCGCTGCGTGATCTCCTCGACGGTGCCGGTGCCGCTGATCTTCCGGCAGCGGGGCGCCTGCGGATCGCCGGAGGCGGCCCATTGCGCGTAGTAGGCGACCAGCGGCTCGGTCTGCTCGTGGTAGGTCGCCAGGCGCTTGCGCACGATCTCGGCGCTGTCGTCCGGGCGCTGCACCAGCGGCTCGCCGGTGACGTCGTCCACGCCGTCCACCTTGGGCGGGTTGTTGACGACGTGGTACGTGCGGCCCGAGGCCGGGTGCACGCGGCGGCCGTCCATGCGCTCGACGATCGCGGCGTCGGGGACGTCGATCTCCAGCACCAGGTCGAGCTTCACGCCGGCCGCCTTCATCGCGTCGGCCTGCGGGATGGTGCGCGGGAAGCCGTCGAACAGGAAGCCGTTGACGCAGTCGGGCTGGGCGATGCGTTCCTTCACCAGCGAGATGATGAGGTCGTCGCTCACCAGCCCGCCGGCGTCCATCACCTGCTTGGCGGCGAGGCCCAGCGGCGTGCCCGCCTTGACCGCCGCCCGCAGCATGTCGCCGGTGGAGATCTGCGGGATCCCGTATTTCTGGCAGATGAACGCGGCTTGCGTGCCCTTGCCTGCGCCGGGAGCACCCAGAAGAATCAATCTCATTGCTTGTCGCCTCGGAAGTCGATAATTATTTTTGCTGGCATGGCCATTGCAACCGGGAGTCAGAATATCACGCGCATCCCGACGCCCCGCTGACGCGGGACGCCCTCGCGCAGGCCCGGCGCCGCCGAGTCGTGCCGTTTTTCACCCGGACCGCCGCGCGGGGGTCAACGGCCGCGCCCGGCGACCAGCGCGCGCACGCGCTCCAGGTCCTCGGGCGTGTCGACGCCCGGCGGCGGTGCATCGGCAGCGATGTGCACCACGATGCGGTCGCCGTGCCACAACACGCGCAGCTGCTCGAGCGACTCCAGCTTCTCCAGCGGCGACATGGCCAGCGAGGGGAATTGTCGCAGATACCCCGCCCGGTATGCATAGATCCCGATGTGGCGCAGCGCACCCTCGGGCAGTGCGGGCTGTCCCGGCGCGGAAGCGTCGCGCCACCACGGCAGCGGCGCGCGGCTGAAGTAGAGCGCACGCTGGCGCGCGTCGAGCACCACCTTCACGACGTTCGGGTTCGCGAAGTCCGCGGCGTCGTGGATCGGGTGGGCCGCCGTCGCGACGACCGCTTCGGCGTCGGTCTCCAGCAGGCCGGCGCACTGGCGCACCAGGGCGGGATCGATCAGCGGCTCGTCGCCCTGCACGTTGACGACGACCTCCGCGCCGGCGAGTCCCAGCAGCTCGCACGCCTCGGCGAGCCGGTCGCTGCCGCTCGCGTGGTCGCCGCGCGTGAGCACGGCCTCGACCCCGTTGGCCGCGCAGGCGTCGGCGACGCGCGC
>DASVLN010000612.1:0-15366 GCA_036384855.1 Burkholderiaceae bacterium
GACGCCCCGCGCGCCAAGGCGCAGACGCTCGACCTGACGGAGGTGGTGGTCACCGGCACCTCGACCGCGACCTCGAAGATGAAGTCCAGCGTCTCGGTGAGCACGCTGGACGGCGACCGCATCATCGACAACCAGCCGCAGAACGCCGCCGACGTGCTGACCGCCATCCCGGGGCTGTTCGTGCAGTCCAGCGGCGGTGGCGGCAACGCCAACGTGTCGGTGCGCGGCCTGCCGATCTCCGCCGGCGGCTCGCGCTACCTGCAGTTCCAGGAGGACGGCCTGCCGGTGCTGCTGTTCGGCGACATCGCGTTCGGCAACCCCGACGACTTCATCCGCGTCGACCAGACGATCGACCGCGTGGAAGCCGTGCGCGGCGGCAGCGCCTCCACGCTGACGACCAACGGCCCCGGCGGCATCGTCAACTACATCACCAAGACCGGCGACGTGCCCGGCGGCGTGCTGGCCGTGACCAGCGGCCTGGGATTCCAGGACGAGCGCATCGACTTCGCATACGGCGGCACCCTCGCGCCGAAGACGAACTACTTCGTCGGCGGCTTCTACGAATCCGGCGTGGGCCCGCGCCGTACCGCGGGCGGCAACGCGGTCGAAGGCGGCCAGATCAAGGGCAACGTCACGCGCAAGGTCGACGCCGGCTACGTGCGCCTGAACTTCAAGCTGCTCGACGACCGCCAGCCGATGTTCATGCCCGGCCCGGTGAACGTGGTCGACGGGCACATCGACACGATCCCGGGTATCGACCCGCGCAAGTACACCGGCTACTCGCCGGCCATCCCGGTCGACACGGTCCTGAACGACGACAACACGTCGACCGTCGTGCACATGAACGACGGCATGCGCACGCGCAGCGCCGCCATCGGCCTGGAGACGCACCTGGACCTGACGCAGGGCTGGGTACTCGACGACAAGTTCCGCCGCGCCGCGAACTCCGGCCGGTGGGCGGCCTGGTATCCCGGCAGCGCCGCGGCGACGGCCGCCGCCGGCACGAGCTACGCGACCGGCACGAAGGCGGGCCAGGCCTACTCGGGCCTGTCCATGACCAGCGTCGCCTTCGACGTGGACGTCAAGGACCTCGGCAACACGACCAACGACCTCAAGCTGACCAAGACGTTCGAGCACCTCGCGGGCGGCCGTCTCGCCGTCGGCGCCGGCCTGTTCCTGAACGACCAGGCGGTCAACCTCGTCTGGAACTTCAACGGCTACCTGACCTCGGTCTCCGAGGCGCCGGTGCTGCTGAACAACGCGACGCTGGGCGCGACGCAGGGCGGCTCGCTCGGGCCGGGGTTCGGCGGCTGCTGCTCGCGCGACTACGACGGCCAGTACCACACCGTCGCGCCTTACGCGTTCGCGACCTTCGACCTTGGCGGGCTGACCGTGGACGGCAGCGTGCGCGAGGACAACCAGCACGCCTCGGGCTACTACAACATCGCCCAACCCGTCAGCGCGACGCCCGGCGCGGCCTTGAGCTATTCGACCGCGACCGTCCAGCCCATCGACTACGCGCTCAAGCGCACCGAGTACTCGCTCGGCGCCAACTACGCGCTGAACAGGCAGCTCGCGGTGTTCGCCCGCTACAGCGACGGCGCGTCGTTCAACGCCGATCGCATCATGGACCTCGGCCCGCTCGACGGCTCGGCGTCCATCCCGGTCAACACCGTCAAGCAGCTCGAGGGCGGCGTGAAGGCGAACCTCGGGCACGTGAGCGCGTTCGTGACGCTGTTCGACGCCAAGGTCTCGGAGTCCAACTACAGCGCCACGACGCAGGCCGCCGCCGCCAACACCTACGACGCGACGGGCGTCGAGCTCGAGTCCAGCTACACGAGCGGCGGCGGCTGGTACGTCAACGTCGGCGCGACCTACACCGACTCGAAGACGAAGAGCTCGACCAACGCCGCGCTCGTGGGCCTGCCGGCCAATCGCCAGCCCAAGCTGATCTACCAGGTCGGCCCGGGCTTCGAGACCGAACACGTCGACCTCGGCGTGCAGCTCGTGGGCATCGGCAGCTCCAAGGACACCGACACGGCCACCAGCGCCACGGTGCCGTACGTGAAGCTGCCGGCCTACACGCTGGTCAACGGCCACGCGACCTACAACTTCGACGACCACACGTCGTTCACGCTGGGCTTCTACAACCTGTTCAACCGCATCGGCTGGACCGAGGTCGACAGCGCCGGCGCCGCGCGCTCGGTGAACGGGCGGACGCTGCGCGGCACCCTGCGCTACGCGTTCTGACGTCGAGGCGTCGGCCCGGCCAGCGGCGCGCGGGCCGGCCTCTCGCGGACGGCTCGGCGCCTCACGGGCGACTGCTCTCGCGCACGACCAGCTCGGTGGCCAGGAGCCTGCAGGCCGGCGCGGCCCCCTCGAGCTGCGCCAGCAGCGAATCGACGAGCTCCTCGCCGGCCTGGGCGATCGGCTGCCGCACGGTCGTCAACGCGGGATGGAAGAAGGCCGCGAGCGGGATGTCGTCGTAGCCCACGACCTGCACCTCCTCGGGCACGCGCCGCCCGAGGCGCTGCAACGTGCCCACGGCGGTCAGCGCCATGAGGTCGCTGGCCGCGAACAGCGCGTCGAAGCGGTGGCCGTTGGTGACGAGATCCTCGACGTCCGCGACGATGCGCGACTGCACGAACGGCGTCGCGCGCCGCAGCGTCGCCACCGGACGCGCGCCCGCCTTCTCGTGCGCGAGCAGGTAGCCTTCGAGGCGCTCGCCGATCTCCGGCAGGCCGTCGTCGCCCAGGAACGCGATCCGCCGCGCACCGGTGCGCAGCAGGTGCGCGGTCGCGAGCTCGCCGCCGCGGCGGTTGTCGCCGCCGACCGTCGCATAGTCCTGGCGGCGCATCTTCGCGCCCCAGACCACGAAGGGAACGCGCCGCCGCGCCATCTCGTTGAGGTGCTGATGGAGGTGCCATTGCCCGATCAGGATGATGCCGCTCGCCCGGCCGGCGTCGACGCACTGCGTGGCCTGCTCGAGGTCGCCGACCGGTGCTCGGGACAACAGCATCTCCAGCCCGCGCGCGGTCAGCGCGTCGGCGATGCTGCCGATGAGGCTCAGGAAGAACGGATCGGACAGGCTCTGCCGCGTGTCCGGATCGAAGGGCACGATCACGGCGATGGCGCGGTTCTGCCGCAGCCGCAGGTTCTGCGCCCCGACGTTGATCGTGTAGTTCATCGAGCGCGCCAGGGCGGCGATGCGCTCGCGCGTCTCGGGGCTGATCAGCTTGCTGCCGTTCAGCGCGCGCGACACGGTGGCCACCGAGACGCCGGCGAGGCGGGCGATGTCGGCCATTTGCGGCCGTGACGGCTGGGAGGCAGCGGCCTCGGCGGGCTCGTTGGCGCGGGCGGGACGACGGGGCATCGGATGGCAGCGGAACGGGGAACGCGAGGCGGCGGCTTCGCGATCCGCATCATGCCAGACGGCCGGCCGGATCGCGGCCCAGGTCACGTCGCGCGGCTGCCTGCCGCCGCGGCGCAATGCGTGCCACGCACGGACGCCCTGACGTTCGTAGACGATCGCGCGAACATGGAGGATTTCGACGCCGCGAGATCTCGTGCGCTGCGTCTGGACGCAGCCGGCGCCGCGCTGACGCCGCGAACCGGCCTGTCAGAAGCCCGTGCGGCTCGCCAGCCGGTACTCGGACGGCGTCTGGCCGCAGATCTTGCGGAACTGCTTGGCGAATTGCGTGGCGTCGTTGAACCCGCAGGCGAACGCGATGTCGGCGATCGAGCTGTGGTCGCTGCGCAGGCAGGCCTGGGCGAAGGCGATCCGCTTGTGCAGCACGTACTTGTAGGGCGCCATGCCGGTCGAGTTCTTGAACAGCCGGCTGAAGTGGTAGGGACTCAGGCCGACCTGCCTCGCAAGCGCATCGAGCGTGATCGCGTCCGAGAGATTGGCATCGATGAATTCGTCGAGCCACTTCTTCTTCTTTTCCGGCAGCGTCTGTTGCTGCGCCCGCTGGCGCGCGGTCGCGGCGCCGTATCCCATCACGAGATGCGCCGCGATCATGTTGCCGAAGTTCTGCGCGAACAGCGCGCCATTGGGATTGCCGTCGCGCAATTCCTGGTCGAGGCACTCGACAGAATTGAGCAGGTGCAGGTCGACGTCCCTGGCCGGGCGCGGACGGCCGCGGAAGACGGGCTGGTTCAATTCCTCGGCGACCGAATCGACCAGCTGGCGCGACAGCGTCAGCAGGCACAGCGCGCCGAGCGGGCGCAGGTAGCGCACGCGATGCGTGCAATCGTCCGGCACGTAGGCCATGCTGCCCCGGCGTTGCGTCTCGGAGTGCCATTTGCCGTCGATGCAGCGCTCGGCGATCGACCACGGGCTGAGCTTGACCATCAGGTAATGCCCGTCGATGCGATGCTCGCGGGTCTCGAAGACGCCGGATTCCTCGCGCCGCTCGAAATAGACTTCCTTCCACTCGAACGGCGTGCTCTTGCGCACCGCATCGAGCATGAATATCGATTCGTAGTGCTTCGGGTTCCTGAAGTCGATCTTGCGCATGCTGGGGCTTCGTCGTCCATCCCTGTCGTCCGAATGTACTCGACGGGCCGGCGCCGATGGAAGCCCTGTGCGGGGTCGCGTCATGCCCGGCCTCAGACCATCGCGACCTCGACATCGAGGCGCAGCAGCCGCTCGCGCATGTCGTCGTAATGCGCGTGGCGGTAATGCGCGATCGATCCCGATGTCTCCAGCGATTGCGACACGAATTCCAGCATCTCCGCCTTGACCTGCTCCAGCGGCGCGTCGTGGATGCGGGCCTCGACCACGCGGATCCCTGCCAGGATGGCCCGCAGCGCGGGGACGAAGTTGCCGAGCAGGCGGATCCGGCCGTCGACGACCTCCAGCGCGCGGTGCTTCTTCAGCAGGTTGAAGAACATGTAGCTCGACAATGCGTCGTAGGACGGATTCGCGCGACCCTCGGCGTCGAGGGCCACGCCGTCGACGCCATATCGCAGCAGGCGCTCGGCGAGGATGAACTCGAAGAGAAAGCCTGACTTGCCGTCGAACGAAGGCGCGTCGTCCAGCAGGATCAGCGCGCTGCCGATGTCGACGCGCAATTCCTCGAGTCCCGCCAGCGCACGGCTGGACTTGAGCTTCAGGTAGGCCGGGATCGGCAGGTCGCCCACGCGCTGGTGGTTGTATTCGTGCAGCCAGACCCAATAGACGGTCGCCTTCTCGATCTGCTCGTAGGTCGCGCCGCGGATCTCGCGGAAGGAATCCGGAGTCGTCAGGTGCTCGACGATGCGTTGCGTCAGCCTGTGGTGGCGCGCGGCGAACTTGTTGATCAGGTAGTAGATCTTGTCGCCCGGCTGCTGGATCGCGCCGACGTGGTTCTCCGGGAACAGCGCCACCGTGTGCGTCGGCAGCAAGCCGTCCGTCGACTCGCGCACGACGACCGGCATCACGTTGGTCTCGTATCGCGCAAGCGACGGGTCGGCCGGCAGGAGATCGAACTTCAGGTACTCGAGGCCCAGCGGCCTCGCGTACGGCGCGCTGAACAGCGAGACGAGCGTGTCGCTCGTCGGCGCATTGAAGTACTCGCGCGTCTCGCGCAGCGAGAACGGCTCGCCGTCCGCCGACCGCCGCAGGTCGTCCAGCAGGCGGCCCGCGCATTCGAGCTCGCGGATACCCGGGACGGCGTTGAGCCGGTCGATCAATTCGCGGCATTCGACCGGCCCGACCGCATCGGACTGGTCGAACAGTCCGAGGGTCCGCGCGCGGATCGCATTGAGGGATGACAGCGTCGAGATCGTTTTCATCGGGACGGATCGAGTAGTTCTTTTGCGATCGGGACGATGGACAGGAGCAGCAGTCCGCCCATCGTCAACTTGAATGCCAGGTCGCGCCGCGGATTGGTCAGCAAGCGCGACATGAATCCGCCGAAGGCCGCCCAGACCATCATGCAAGGCGCGTTGATGGCGAGGAAGGTCAGCGCGATGAGCGCGACCTGCTGCCCGCCTGCCCCCGGCGACGTGTAGGACGTCACCGCGCCGAAGGCCATGACCCAGGCCTTGGGATTGAACAGCGGCAGCGCGAGCCCGTTCGGGTAGCTCACGACCTTCTGGGCCCTGCCGTCGGGGCTCGGGGCACCGGCGCTGCGCGAGGTCATGATCTTCCAGGCCAGCCACGCGATGTAGGCGAGGCCCACGATCTTCAGCGCGAGCAGGAAGGCGGGACTCCGGCCCAACAGCTCGAACAGCCCCATCCCGGAGACCAGCACCATCGCGCCGAGGCCCGTCGCGATGCCGAAGATCACCGGCAGCGACTGCAGCACGCCGTGCCGCGCCCCCGAGGCGAGGACCAGGAAATTGGCCGGGCCGGGCGTGATGGACATCGCCACCGCGTAGATGCAGAACGCCAGGAAGATGTCGATGGTCATCGCGTCGGGGCCTTCGTCGGTGCGCGCCGCATGCTCACTCGCCCGCGGCGGCGGCGAGCGCCCGCGCGAGCCGTTCCGCGGCTTCGTGGGCGGCGGCCGGCGTGATCATCGAATAGGACAGGCGCAGCGTGTTGTGCTCGGGGTGCTCCGCGTAGAAGGCGGCACCGGGCACGAAGACGACGCCCTGCTCGATGCCGTGCGCCAGCACGCGCGCGGAGTCGACCGCCTCGCCGAAGCGCGCCCACAGGAACATGCCGCCGGCGGGCTCCCCGAACGCGATCGCATCGCCGAGGCGCTCGCGCAGCGCGCCCATCAGCGCATCGCGGCGCTGGCGGTAGCCTTCGCGAAGGACCTGCAGGCGCGGCCCCAGCCGCCCGCTCGCGAGATAGGCCGCGACGATGTGCTGCGACAGCGAGCTGCTGTGCAGGTCGATCGCCTGCTTGGCGAGCGCGGCCTGGCGGAACGCGGCGTCGGACAGCACCATCCAGCCGATGCGCAGTCCCGGCGCGAGGATCTTCGAGAACGAGGACAGGTAGATCACCTGCTCGTGCACGCCCGCCGCGGCCGCCAGCGCCTGCAGGCTCGGCAATGGTGCTCCCGCGAAGCGCAGCGCGCCGTACGGGTCGTCCTCCAGCAGGACGGTGCCGGTGCGTCCCGCGAGCTCCACCAGGCGCCGCCGGCGCTCCAGCGACAGCGTCGCGCCGCTGGGATTGCCGAAGTCGGGCACGACGTAGATCGCCTTCACGGGCTGGCGTGCGACGTAGTCCTCGACCCAGCCGACGTCCATGCCGTCGCCGTCCGAGGGCGCCGTGACGACCTGGGCCTCCGCCAGCCCGAAGGTCTGCAGCGCGGCGAGGTAGGACGGCCGTTCGAGGATGATGCGGTCGCCGGGCGACAGCAGGATGCGCGCGGCCAGGTCCAGGCCCTGCTGCGACCCGGAGGTCACGAGGACGTTGTCCGGCTTGGCGGCGATGCCGCGCGCGGCCAGCAGGGTCGCGATCGCGGCGCGGAGTCCGCGCTCGCCTTCGGTCTCGCTGTACTGGAAGATGCCGGCATCGGCGCGCGCATCGAGGCCGGCGATGATCGCGCCGAGGCCTTCGAGGTCGAACAGGTCGGAGGCCGGAATGCCGCCGGCCAGCGAGATCATGCCGGGCGTCTTGCTGTGCTTGAGCAGGTCGCGCACCGCGGAGCTTTGCACGCGCTGCATGCGGGTGGCGAATTCAGGCGGCTTGCGTGGCTGGGTCATGGCAGGCGTTCGGATCGACAGGGGAAAGGGCCATCGGCGCTTTGCGCCCGGGTTGGGGTTCGGACAGGAAGCAGGCGTCGGCGTCGGCCGCCGTTCCCGCCAGGAAGCGGGATTTCCAGCTCTCGCCGTCGCCCGCGCAGGCCTTCGCGACGCAGACGATCCCGCTGGCCTTGAGATGCAACGCGCCGCGATGGCCGAACAGCCGCGCCTCGACGAAGGCCAGCGTGCTCGTGCGCCGCACGACGCGGCATTCGAGCTCCGGCAGCGCGGTGCGAACGGGCTTCATGAAATCGATGGACAGCTGCAGCGTGCCGCAGGTGCGGCCGCGGAACAGCAGCACGCCGGTGGTCGCGACGGCGCAGTCGACCATCGCCGCGAGCGTCGCGCCGTTGATCGCGTCGCCGCCCAGGCCACCGGAATGCGCGGGCAGCGAGCGGACGAGGCGGATCCGCACCACCTCGTCGCCGGACAGGTCCAGTTCCGCGCCCAGGTGCGTCAGCACGGCCAGCGTGTTGAGGCGGGCCTGCCAGAGAGCGCGCTGCGCGGCGTCCAGTGGAATCCGGAGGGTGCGGTCGTCCCGTCCGGTCGGCGTCGGCGAGGTCGTCAATCGAGTTCCACCAGCGTCGGTGCCTGCGACTCGGGGTTGGCCGCCGAAGAACGCGGCTTGCGGTACGGCGACCAGATGAACTGGCGCCAGTAGCTTTCCGCCACGTCGATCCAGGTTTCCAGCGTCTCGCGCGACTCGAGCGACTTGGCCATGCTGACGAGGAACCAGCTGTAGACGGCCTGGCTGTCGCGGCAGCCCTCGCAATGTCCCGAGGTGCAGCAGCGCTCGAGCGTCTTGAGGTCCGCCTTCCAGGTGTTGAACATCGGCAGCACGGGCTCGCCGGCCTGCACGCGTTCCCGGTTCTCGGGATGGTCGACGCTGATGCTGGGGCAGGTGTCCCGCCCGAAGCTGCCGAACCAGCTCTTGCCCGTCACCATCGCCTCGATGTGCGCGGGGTGGTTGAGCACGACGTCGGGATACGCGTCGCGCACGCGCAGCATCTCGGCCAGCAGCAGGCGCTGGTTGTGGATGCGCAGCGGATGCCCGGTGTTGTATTCGCTGTAGAAGTTGAACGACACCGTGTTGCCGTTGTCGCGGATGCGGCGGACCGTCGGCTCGATGTGCGCGAGCCCCCGCTCCGTCACCGCGTAGACGAAGCACGCGCGCGGGTCGTCCTGGTAGTTCTCGAGCGCCTTGTCGAAGAGCCCGGTGAACGCGCGCCCGTTGGGCTTGATCGCGCGCAACTCGTCGTCCAGCGGGCCGCCGCCGAAGACCGAGATGAACACGGTGACGTTCTCGAACGGCGCCTCGCGCGGCAGCACGCGCAGCCCGTTCGTCGAGATCGACACGTAGCGCATCCCTTCGACGAACGCGGCGACGCGATCCGGGAACAGCGCCGGCTCCCCGCCGATCAGCAGGGCCGCGGACACCTTCCTGCGGCGCTGCGACTCGATGAACGCCTTCCAGTCGTCGAGCGACTTGGCCTCCACGGCGGTCTTGTCGTGGCCGTACTCGTAGAACCAGCAGCCCTTGCAGCGGATGTTGCAGGCATTGGTCAGGTGGTACTCGGACGCGCGCACGCGCGAGGCGAACTTGCGCAGCGTGTCCAGGCGTTCGGCGAGGCGCTCGTCGCTGGCGACCAGCGCTTCGATGCGCGCCGCGACGACGCGGCGCGGTTGCGGCTGCGGCTGCGGCTGCGGCTGCGCCTGCGGTTGCGGCTGCAGCGGGAGGTGGACTTGGGCCTGCATCGGTCACTCCTGCGCCAGCAGCGCTTCCTCGCCCACGGTGCCGGGAACCTTGAGCCCGAGCACCTGCAGGCGCGGCACCGTCTTGTTGAGGAAGCGCAGGCGCAACTCCTCGTTGCTGGTCTTGCGCAGGCCCCACTTGATGTAGAGCTTCGTGCGCGGCGACTCGGCGCGGCCGAAGAGCTTGAGCAGGTGCGGCCAGAGCCGGTCGAGCGCTTCCTGCGCCTGCGCGCGTCCCTGCTCGGTCTGGCAGGCCTCGCGGATGATCCGGTAGCCGTGCGCGATATGCGTGTGCTCGTCGCTGATGATCTGCTTGGTGAAGATCTCCGCGAAGGGCGCGTAGCTGGATTCGACGAACTCCTGGAGATGGTCCAGGACGACCGCCTCGCCGAGGAACGAGAATATGCCGCGCTCCATCCAGGTCTTGACGCCGCGGACGAGTTCGTTGGAATAGAGCGGGCGCTGCAGGAAACTCTGTTCCAGCATGTAGCCGGTATCCACGCCGAGGTCGGACAGCACTTGCGCGCTGAGCTGGTAATGCTCGACCTCCTCGCAGGCGCGCTCGCAGCAGACCAGCTTCTCGTAGGCGTTCGGCGCGAGGTTGTAGAAGACCTGCGTGTAGTCGTCCGCGCCGGTCAACTCGCCCTCGGTATGCACCTTCATCAGGTGGATCGCCAGCTCGCGATATTCGAGCGGCATCTTGTGGAAATCCTCGGGCGACCTGACCGATCCGGGTTTCGCGAGAACCTCGATGGCCGATTCGCTCGCGTGAAGATCCATTCTCAAGATATTTCTCCGTTCATCGTGGATGCCGTCGGGCAAGTCTAGGAAGCCGGGTGCGCGCCGAGGCGTGCAAATCCGGCGGCCTGGTGTTTTCTTGCCATCAACTAAACGGATGAAATGTACGAATTCGATGGCGGACGGCTATCCCTCCTCGGTGGGAGCGGACGGCGTCGCGAACGCACGTCGCACCTGCCGTCCGTTGATGGAATTCCATACGGGTTGCCACTGATGCGATTGCACGTCTTGTGACGGGCGAGGGGGCCGAAATACGCTGCGCTCCGTTGCCATGCAGGAGTGCACGCCATGAACACCGCGATCGTCGGCTGGGGTCACACCCCGTTCGGAAGACTGGACGGCCGCAGCCTGGAGGCGCTCGTCGTCCAGGTCGCGCGCGAGGCCGTCGAGCACGCGGAGCTCGAATTCAGCGACATCGACGCGATCTGCCTGGGCCATTTCAACGCGGGCATGGTGCCCGAGTCGTTCTGCAGCTCGCTTGCGCTGCAGGCCGATCCCGCCCTACGATTCGTGCCGGCGACGCGCCTTGAAAACGCATGCGCGTCCGGCGCGGCCGCGGTCTTCCATGCCCGCGCCCTGATCGAGTCCGGGCAGGCGCGGCACGTGCTCGTCATCGGCGCGGAGAAGATGACCGCGGTCGACGGCGCCGCGGTGAC
Source organism: Burkholderiaceae bacterium (assembly GCA_036384855.1). Classification (GTDB taxonomy): domain Bacteria; phylum Pseudomonadota; class Gammaproteobacteria; order Burkholderiales; family Burkholderiaceae_C; genus Scleromatobacter. The sequence goes on from DASVLN010000612.1 coordinate 10,890, forward strand.
GGGCGCGCTCGCGAGCGCGAGCTACGGCCCGGAGGAGGCGCGCGCGGGCCTGACCTTCCCGGGCATCTTCGCGCGAATCGCGCGCGACTACTTCGCGCGCCATGGCGACCGCTCGGCCGCCCTCGCCCGCGTCGCGGTGAAGAACCACGCGAACGGTGCGCGCAACCCGCTGGCCCACCTCCAGCGCGCCCTCGACTTCGATTTCTGCAACACGGTGTCCGAGCGCAATCCGATGATTGCCGCGCCGCTGCGCAAGACCGACTGCTCGCTGGTGTCGGACGGCGCGGCGGCCCTGGTGATGACGGACGCGCGCACGGCGCTGGCGCGCCCGCGCGCGGTGCGGCTGCGCGCCGCGGTGCACGTCAACGACTTCCTTCCGCTGTCGCGCCGCGAGGCCATCCGCTTCGAGGGCCCCGCGCTCGCGTTCTCGCTGGCCTACGACCAGGCGCGCATCGGCGTCGGCGACCTGGACTTCGCCGAGGTGCACGACTGCTTCACCATTGCGGAGCTCCTGAGCTATGAGGCGATGGGTCTGTGCGCACCCGGCGACGGCGCGCGCGCGATCGACGACGGGCTCGTCCTGCCGGGCGGACGCCTGCCGGTGAACCTGTCCGGCGGCCTGAAGGCGAAGGGCCACCCGATCGGCGCGACCGGCGTGTCCATGCACGTGATGGCGGCGATGCAGCTGACCGGCACCGCCGGCGCCTGCCAGCACCACGGTGCCGAACTCGGGGCCGTCTTCAACATGGGCGGCTCCGCGGTGGCGTCGTACGTCACGCTGCTCGAGACCCTCAAGGCATGACCTCCCCGGGCGAACCGGATCGGCCGCGCCCGCGTTGCGAACCTCTCACCCGATCCCCCACGCAATCCATCGTCCAATGACATGACCGCTACCTCCCTCGCCCATAGAACCGCCCTGGTCACCGGGTCCTGCCAGGGCATCGGCCTGGCCATCGCGACCCGGCTCGCGGCCGACGGCGCCCGCGTCATCCTTCACGATCTCGCAGGCTCGACGCACACCCGGGAGGCGCTGGAGGCCGTGCGCGCGGCGGGCGCGCCCGACGCGTGCTTCATCTCCGCCGACCTGCGCGCGCCCCACGAGATCGACGGCCTCATGGACGAAGCGCTGGGCTGGCGCGACGGCGTGGACATCCTGGTCAACAACGCCGGGGTGCAGTTCACGGCGTCCCTCGTCGACATGCCGCCGCAGCGCTGGGACGACATCCTCGCGGTGAACCTGTCCTCCGCGTTCCACACGATGCGGCGCGCCCTGCCCGGCATGATCGGGCGAGGCTACGGCCGGATCGTCAACGTCGCCTCGGTGCACGGGATGGTCGCTTCCGTGGCGAAGGCGCCCTACGTCGCCGCGAAGTTCGGGCTGGTCGGGCTCACGCGCGTCGCGGCGCTCGAATGCGCGTCGGCGGGCAGCCGCGAGTCGGGCGGGATCACCGCCAACTGCATCGGCCCGGGCTGGACGGAGACGGCCCTGATCGAGCCGCAGATCCAGTGGCGCGCCGACCAGTTCGGCGGCGACCGCGTCGCAGGCGTGCGCGACATGCTGCGCGAGAAGCAACCGAGCCTGCGGATGTCGCTGCCCTCGGAGATCGGCGAGCTCGCCTGCATGCTCTGCCAGCCCTGGGCGCACAACATCACCGGGGCGACGATCCCCGTGGACGGCGGCTGGACGGCGCAGTGAGCGCGGGCGGGCCGTCACCGCGGGGCGGCCTGCGCCGCGCCCGCGGGCTCAGCCCACGTTGAACGTCTTCACGGCCACGGCCAGCCGTTGGGCCTGTTCGCGCAGCGACGCCGCGCTGGCCGCCGATTCCTCCACCAGCGCCGCGTTCTGCTGCGTCATCTCGTCGACCCGCGCCAGCGCCGCGTTCGCGTGCTGGATGCCGTCGCGCTGCGCCACCCCCGCTTGCGCGATCGCGCCGACCATCTCGCGCATGCGGCAGATGTTGTCGACGATGCCGGTCATGTCGCGGCCGGTGCGTTCCACCAGCGCGACGCCGTCCTCGACGCGGGCGCCGGACGACTCGATCAGCGACTTGATCTCCTTGGCCGCGTCGGCGCTGCGGTGCGCGAGCGACTGCACCTCGCCGGCCACGACGGCGAAGCCGCGGCCGTGCTCGCCGGCGCGCGCCGCCTCGACGGAGGCGTTCAGCGCGAGGATGTTCGTCTGGAACGCGATCGCGTCGATCACGCCGATGATGTCCGCGATTCGACGCGAGCTCTCCGAGATCCCGCGCATGCTCTGGACGACCTGGCCGACGACCTCGCCGCCCTGCTGCGCGTCGCGGGCCGAGTTCCCGGCGAGCTCGTTGACATGCTCCGCATGGCGCGAAGCCTCGACCACGATGCGCGTCAGCTCGGCCATCGCGGCGGAGGTCTGCTGCAGGTTCGCGGCGGTGCGCTCGGTGCGCGCGGAGAGGTCGCTGTTGCCGCTCGCGATCTCGCGCGACGCCGTGGACACCGATTCGACCCCGCCTCGCACCTGCGTCACGAGCTCGCGCAGGCGGTCGTTCATGCTGCCGATGGCCTGCATCAGGCGGCCGACCTCGTCGCGGCGCGTCGTCTCGATGCGCTGCGTGAGGTCTCCGCGCGCGATCGCCTCGGTCGCATGGATGACGTGGTCCAGGGGCCGCGTGATCGAGCGCGTCAGCCAGGTCACGCCGGCGATGCTGGCGACGGCCACCGGCACGATGGCCAGGCCGCCCGCGGCCGCGTTGCGCGTGGCGCGCGCGTTGGACGCCGCCGTCGCCTCGTCGAGCTGGCGCTGCTGCACGCGCGCCAGCGCGTTGATCGCCTCGAAGTACGCCTCCACCGCCGGCATCAGCTCCTTGTTGACCGCCTGCGCCGCGAGCAGCGTCTCGTAGGTGGAGTGGTAGTCGTCGACCTTCTTGAGCGCCTTGTCGACGTCGCTGCGTCGCTGCGCCACCGCCGCGAGCGCCTCCTTCTCCGCCGGCGAATCGGCGCCCGCCTCGATGTCGCGCTTCTTGGCCGCGATCGCCGCCGCGCCGTCCTTGATGCGGCTCGCGAACATCTGCGTCACGGTGGAATCGCCCGTGACCGCGGTCGCGATCACCTGCTGCAGGTGCGCATCGACCAGCCCGCGCCAGGCCACCGTGTCGCGGATCTTGGCCTCGTAGCGCGTGACGGCGGCGATGCCGTCGTTCATGTCCGTGCGGGTCGCGCGATGCACCCACCAGGCCGTCGCGGAGGTGGCCAGCAGCGCCAGGGCCGCGACGGCGACGAGCTTGGTCAGCAGGCCCAGGTCTTCGAGCTTGAACATGGAGATGTCCCGATGCGTGTGGTGGTTGAACGGCGGACGGGCGCGGCGTCGTCCGGCGTCACTTGAGGAGTCGGCCGTCGCTGCCGATCACGGTGACCTCGACGAAGTTGGAGCCGACCCGCTCGTGCGGCCCGTAGCTCACGGTGATGCCGCCGAGGTCGAAGTTGTGCAGCGTCTCCAGGGCGGCGATCAGGCGCGCCCGGGTCGGCTCGGCGCCCGCTCGCCGCAGGCCCTCGACGAGCACCTTGGCGCCGAGGAATTCCTCGAAGTTCGTGTAGTTGACGGCCTCGTCGGGCGCGTATTGGCGAAGGGCGGCCTGGAACTCGCGCACGACCGGCAGCGTCGGCACGTACGGAAAGGGCACGACCTGGCTGATGCCCAGCCCGCGCGCGTTGTCCAGGCCCGCGAGCCGCACGAGCTCGGCGGGGTCGACGACCGAGATGTTGAACAGCTGGCCGCCGCCGCCGGCCTGCCGGTAGCCCTTGATGAAGACGGCGGCCGGCTTGTTGACGGCGATCATGATGACCGCCTGCGCGTTGGCCGCCAGGATCGTGCGCACGGCGTCGGCGACATCGCTCGTGTTGCGTTCGTAGGCTGCCGCCGCCACCAGCTTCTGGCCATGCCGCGCGAGGGCGGCCTCGACGCCGGCCTTGCCCGAAAGCCCGAAACCGTCGTTCTGGTACAGCAACGCGATGCGATGGATGCCGAGGGTGTCGAGCTGCTGCACCATGTGGTCGGCCTCGTCCGAGTAGCCGGCGCGCAGGTGGAAGATCCACGGATTGAACGGCTTGCGCAGCGACTCGCCGCCGGTGTAGGGCGCCACCAGCGCGATGCCCGCATCGGCGAGCACGTGGTCCTCGAGGAGCTTGCCCACGTTGGCGGTCCCCGCGAAGCCGAACAGCGCGACGAGCTCGGGTCTCGCGACCAGCTTGAGGGTCGCGCGCTCCGTGGCGGCGACGTCGTAGCCGTCGTCGGCGACGACGGTGCGCAGGCGGGCGCCGTTGACCCCGCCGTGGTCGTTGACCCAGTCGAAGTACACGCGGCCGCCGACCACCATCTGGTGCCCCGTGGTCGCGAGCACGCCGGTCAGCGGCGCGACCTGCCCGATCAGGATCTCCGGCGCGGCGGCGAAGGCGCCCGGTGCGCCGAGGAACGCCGCGGCCGCGAGCCAGAGCGTGGCCAGGA
>DASVLN010000613.1:0-3105 GCA_036384855.1 Burkholderiaceae bacterium
AGCCTGCTCAAGCGCCAGGACGAATGGCGCAGCAAGAGCTTCGCCGCCAATATCGACCTGCTGCTGGTGATGGTCGCGACCGATCCGCCGTACAGCGAATCGCAGCTCGCGCGCGCGCTGATCGCGGCCGAGGACGGCGGCATCGCCGTGCGCATCGTGCTCAACAAGGTCGACCTCCCCGAGGCCGGGGCCGCGCGGACGCGGCTCGCGCCCTATCGCGCGATGGACTACGAGGTGGTCGAGCTCGCGCTCAAGGCCGATCCGGCGGCGGCGCGCGCGCGGCTCGTCCCCATGCTCGAGGGCAAGACGACGCTCGTCCTGGGCCCGAGCGGCATGGGCAAGAGCACGCTCGTGAACCTGCTGGTGCCGCACGCGGACGCGCAGGTGGGAGAGATCTCGAAGGCGCTGAAGTCCGGCAAGCACACGACGACCACGACGACCTGGTACTGGCTGGACGACGAGCGCCGCAGCGCGCTCATCGACTCGCCGGGCTTCCAGGAGTTCGGCATCCACCACATCGAGGCGCCCGCGCTGGCCTCGCACATGCGCGACTACCGACGCTGGCTCGGCGACTGCCGTTTCGCCAACTGCACCCACCGCCACGAACCCGCCTGCGGCGTGCGCGCGGCCATCGCGCGCGGCGACATCACGCCGTCGCGCGAGCGGATCTACGAGGAGCTGATGGGCGAGCTGGAGCGGGCGGCCGGCCGGCACTGAGCGAGCGTCGCCCCGTCGCGACCCGTCGCATGACGCCGATGCGGCCGCGTGCTCGCCCGGTCGCCACCGGCCCCGCGACGTCCGCGGCGACGACGTTCGACGCATCGCCGCGCCAGGAGCGTCTCGGCTAGGGCCGTCTAGGCCAGACCGCACCCGTGCGCGCCCGGTAGGCCCGGTACTCGTCGCCGAAGCGCCCGACCATCATCGCCTCCTCGCGCGGCAGCCGCACCGCGACCATCAGCGCGACCGACGCGAGCCCGGCCCAGCCGGCGAGCCAGTTGGCGAGCAGCAGGCCCTGGCCGAGGCCCAGCACGAGGAAGGACGCATACATCGGATGGCGCATCGCTCGGTAGACGCCGCGGGTGACGAGCCGGTGCTCGCGATTGAGCTCCAGCGTGACCGACCAGCTCTCGCCCAGGTCGGCGTGCGCGCGCCAGAACAGCCCCAGCCCGGCGAGCGTGACCGCTGCGCCGAGCGGCAAGGAGGCGGCCGGCAGCACGACGTCCGCGCCATCCAGCCAGGGCGTGAACAGGAATGCGGCCGGCAGTACGAACTGACCCATCCCGACGAGCGCGATCAGCACGCGATCCCAGGCGGGCGCCTTGGAGAACTTCGCCCCGCCGCCGGCGCGCCGCGCACGTGCGGCGAAGTACACGCGGATCGCCTGGCAGGCGACCGCCGAGGCGAGGAAGAACGCGCCGGGCGGCGTCAGCGGCAGGCTCATCGCGGGAGCGCCATCGGCAGCGGGATCGGCGGACCCGGCCGCGTCTTCAGGCGGTCAGGTTGGCGATCTTGAGGATGGCCACCAGCAACATCCACAGGATCACCGACCGCCACACGAGCCCGACGACGATGCCCAGGTGGCCGAGCTGCGGCGGCAGGCCCTGGGTCGTGCTGCCCTCGGCGTCGGCGGCGGCGACGCCCTCGCCGCTCGTGAAGGTCTTGGAGCGGTCGGGCGTGACCCCGGGCGCCGCGCCGCCGCCCAGCTGCACACCCACCGCGCCGGCGGCGGCGGCGAGGATGATGCCCTCGTTGGCATGCTTCCACAGCCGCGCGTCGCGCTTCCAGCCGTCGACGGCGTCCTGGAAGTTGCCGACCACGGCGAAGCCGAACGCGGTCAGGCGCGCGGGCACGTGGTCGATCGCGCTGAACAGGCGCTGCGACAGCGTCATCAGGTTCTCGTTGATCGGCGTGTCCAGCGCCTTGCTGCGGAAGGCCCAGTAGCGCGACGCGAACTCCGCCATCCGGTACAACACGGCGCCGGCGGGACCGAGGCCGATCGCCGAGAACACGACGAAGCTGAAGAACACGCCGAACACGTGGCGGTGCGCGGCGAGCAGCGAGTGCTCGATCATGTGGCGCAGCAGCTCGGTGCGCGGGAGCTCCGAGGCGTCGAGATGACGCCACTCGGCCAGCAGCTGGCGCGCCTCGAGCTCGTCGCCGCTCTCGAGCGCGGCGCGGATGTCGGTGAAGTAGTGGCTGAACTGCCGGAAGCCGAGCGTCAGGTACAGCACCGCGACGTCGAAGCCCAGCGCCGCGAACACGCTGTAGTGGCGGATGCCGACGTACACGAGCGCCGACAGCAGCGCCGGCGCGATCACGGTCACCAGCCAGACGATGCGCGCGTGCTGCGGCTTGCCGGCGTCGAAGTTGCGGCCCGTCCAGCCGACCCAGGAGGCCAGTGAATCGTGGACGACGTTGCGGCGCGGCAGCGGCTTGACCTGTTCGAGCAGCAGGGCGAGGAGGACGGCGAAGAAACTCATCGCCGCGAATGATAGCCCGTGGTGACGAGCGGCCCGCGTGCACGCGGCGCCGGATTTCACGCACGGCGCGCAGCCGCTTCAGCGCGCGAGGAAGCGGTACATGTTGCGCAACATCGCCGCCGTCGCGCCCCAGATGAAATACTCGCCGCAGCCGGGCTCCCGCGCCCACGGCATGGACAGGAAGCGGCGCGCGGCGTCGCCCAGCTGGACCTCGTGGTGGCGATGATGCGCGGGGTCCATCAGGAACGCGAGCGGCACCTCGAACACCTCGGCGACCTCGAAGGCGTCGAGCGCCAGCGCGCGCGGCGGCTCGAGCAGGCCGACCACCGGCGTCACCTCGTAGGCGGTGACGGTCGTGTACGTCGGCAGGCGGCCGATCACCTCGACCTCGTCGGCGTGGATGCCCACCTCCTCGCGCGCCTCGCGCAGCGCGGTGGCGACGGCATCGACGTCCTCGGGATCGGTGCGGCCGCCGGGAAAGCTCACCTGGCCGGCGTGGTCGTTGAGATGGTCGGTGCGGCGGGTGAGCAGGACGGCCAGGCCGGCCGGCCGCCTCACGAGCGGCACGAGCACGGCGGCCGGCCGCGGCGCGCGATCGGCGAAGCGGCCGCCGTCGCCGCGGAAT
>DASVLN010000614.1:0-5083 GCA_036384855.1 Burkholderiaceae bacterium
CCGCCGGAGCCTCCGACGCGGCCGGCGCGTCGGGCGATCCCGACGTGCCGGGGACGGGCACCGGCGCGGCGCTCACTTCTCGCGCGGCCCCACGGCGGCGGCGAGCGCGGCCACCACGCGGTCGAAGTCGGCGTCCGCCAGGTCGGGACTCATCGGCAGGCTCATCACCTCGGCGGCCGCGGCGATCGCGTTCGGGCAGGCGTCCGGGTCGCCGAAGGACTCGTAGGCCGGCTGGCGATGCAGCGGGCGCGGGTAGTGCACCGCGGTCGGCACGCCGGCCTCGGCGAGCGCGGCCTGCACCCGCGCGCGATCCTTCACGCGCACCGTGTACTGGCCCCAGACGCTGTCGCGGTCGGGACGCACGGTCAGCGTCGTGACGTCCAGGCCGGCGAGCGCCGCGTGGTAGCGGTCGCCGAGTTCGCGCCGGCGCCCGAGCTCCCACGCCAGGCGCGGCAGCTTGGCCAGCAGCACGGCGCACTGCAGCGTGTCCATGCGGCCGCCGACGCCCACACGGGTATGGGTATAACGCGCGCTCTGCCCGTGCACGCGGATCTCGCGCGCCGCCTGGGCGAGCGCGTCGTCGCTCGTGAAGATGGCCCCGCCGTCGCCGTAGCAGCCGAGCGGCTTGCTCGGGAAGAAGCTCGTGCACCCGAAGGTCGACAGCGCATTGCTGCGCCGGCCCTTGTAGCTCGCGCCGTAGCTCTGCGCCGCGTCCTCGATCACCGCCACGCCGTGCCGCGCGCCGATCGCGTTGATCTCGTCCATGTCGGCGACCTGGCCGTACAGGCTCACCGGGATGATCGCCTTCGTGCGCGGCGTGATCGCGGCCTCGATCTTCGCCGCGTCGATGTTGCAGGTGTCGGGCTCGATGTCGACCCACACCGGCCGGCCGCCCAGCAGCACGATGGTCTCGGCCGTCGCGGCGAAGGTGAACGGCGTCGTGACGACCTCGTCGCCCGGCTTCAGGTCGAGCGCCATCAGCGCGATCAGCAGCGCCTCGGTGCCGCTCGCGACCGTGACGCAGTGCTTCGCGCCGGTGTCGGCGGCGAGCGCGGCCTCGAGCTCCTTGACCTCGGGGCCCATGATGTACTGCCCGTGGTCCAGCACCTTCTGCATGCGCGCGCCGATCTCCTCGCGCAGCGCGGCGTACTGCGTCTTCAGGTCGATGAACTCGATCTTCTTCGGGGTGGCGGCAGCGGTCACGGGAGTCTTTCGTTCAATCGATCAGCGAGAGCACGCGGCCCTCGAGCCGGTAGCGGTCGCCGGTGTGCGGGCAGGCGGCCTCGCCCTCGCCCGCCAGCGGCAGCGGCAGGCGCTCGCCGTGGCGGCTCATCCAGCCGACCTGGCGCGCGGGCACGCCGACGACCAGCGCGAAGTCCGGCACGTCCTTCTGGACGACCGCGCCCGCGCCGACGAAGGCGTGGCGGCCGATGGTCGTGCCGCAGACGATGGTGGCGTTCGCGCCCAGCGTCGCGCCGCGGCGCACCCGCGTGCGCCGGTACTCGTCCTTGCGCACGACGGCCGAACGCGGGTTGTAGACGTTGGTGAAGACCATGCTCGGGCCGCAGAAGACGTCATCCTCCAGCGTCACGGCGTCGTAGACCGAGACGTTGTTCTGGATCTTGACGTTGTCGCCGATCGCGACGTCGTTGCCCACGAACACGCCCTGCCCGAACGAGCAGCCGCGCCCGATCCGCGCGCCGGCGCTGATGTGCACCCAGTGCCAGACGCGGCAGCCGTCGCCCAGGACGGCGCCTTCGTCGACGATCGCGGTCGGATGGATGGTCGTGCCCATACGGGGTATCAGTATTCCAACGGCAGGTTCACGCGCTTGCCGTCGCGCGAGGACAGGTACATCGCGATCAGCAGCTCGAGCGACTTCAGGCCTTCGCGGCCGTCCGTCTCGGGCTGGGCCTCGCCGCGCAGCGTGGAGATGACGTTGTCGTAGTACAGCGGATGGCCGAAGCCGTAGACCGAGGTCGTCTGGTAGCTCGCGTCGGCGATGTGGGCGTCCATCTCGTGCGGCTGCGAGAACTGCCAGTGCTGGATCTCGTTGACCGCGACGCCGCCGACGCGCACGCTGCCCTTCTCGCCGAGGATCGTGATCGAGCCCTCGAGGTTCTTCGGGTAGGTGAGCATCGTCACGTTGAGCGTGCCCATCGCGCCGTTGCGCCACTTCAGCGCGGCGACGCCGGTATCCTCCACCTCGATGTTGCGCGCCAGCGTCCCGGTGTAGGCCATCACGCTCTCGACCGGGCCGACCACCCAGTCCAGCAGGTCGACATAGTGGCTCGCCTGGTTCATGAACGCGCCGCCGTCGAACTCCCACGTGCCCCGCCAGGCGGCCGAGTCGTAGTACTCCTGCGGGCGCGTCCAGAACACGTTGACGGCGACGCTGTAGATGCGGCCGAAGCGGCCCGCGTCCATCGCCTGCTTGAGCAGCTGCAGCGTGCGGTTGCGGCGGTTCTGCTTGACGACGAACAGGCGCACGCCGGCCTCGTCGCAGGCGCGCACCATCGCCAGGCCGTCCTGCCAGCGCGTGGCCATGGGCTTCTCGGTCATGACGTCGATGCCGCGCGCGGCCACTTCCATCACCTGCTGCGAGTGCAGGCCGCTGGGCGTCGTGACGACCACGCAGTCGGGCGTCTCGGCGTCGAGCAGCTCGCGCAGGCTGCGGTAGCCCGTCGCGCCGGTGCGGGCGACGGCCGCGGCGAGCTTGGCGGCGTCCGTGTCGCACACCGCCACGAGCTCGGCGCGCTCGGCGTGCACCTTCATCGACTCCATGTGGTTGGCGGCGATGCGCCCGCAGCCGACCAGCGCGAAGCGCACCTTGCGGTCGGTGACGGGCGGCGCGGAATGGGGGCGGAGGCTGTGCGTGGACATGGGACGTCGGGCGGGGCGAAACGCGCAATTTTAAGTCAGCGGGACGACGCCGCCGCCGCGCCAGCCGGCGCGGCGGCGGACATCCGGCATAAAATCAAGGGTTTACCGCAGGGCCCGCCTGCGTTCCGCTGCCGTCATCGGCGACGGCCTACCTACCCACGACATCCCACGCGCATGGACACGACCACGCCCTCCGCCTCCCCCGCTCTTCCGCTCGACGAGAACAAGCTCGTCGCGGAGCGGCGCGAGAAACTGGCCGCCATCCGCGCGCGCGGCGGCGTCGCGTTCCCGAACGACTTCAAGCCGAAGGACCACGCCTGCGACCTGCAGCACAAGTACGGCAAGTGCACCAACGACGAGCTCGAGCCCCGGGCCGTCGCCGTCACGGTGGCCGGCCGCATGATGCTCAAGCGCACGATGGGCAAGGCGGCGTTCTGCACGCTGCAGGACGCGACCGGCCGCATCCAGCTGCGCGTGGCGATCGACCAGGTCGGCGAGGAGCTGTACGGCCAGTTCAAGCACTGGGATCTGGGCGACATCCTCGGCGCCGAGGGCACGCTGTTCGTCACGAAGACGGGCGAGCTGACCATCCTGGTGAAGACGCTGCGCCTGCTGACCAAGTCGCTGCGCCCGCTGCCCGACAAGTTCCACGGCATGACCGACCAGGAGCAGAAATACCGCCAGCGGTATGTCGACCTGATCACCGACGAGGACGCCCGCAAGCGCTTCATCGCGCGCAGCAAGGCGCTCGGCTCGATCCGCGGCTACATGCTGGAGCACGGCTTCCTGGAAGTCGAGACGCCGATGCTGCACCCGATCCCCGGCGGTGCCAACGCCAAGCCCTTCACGACGCACCACAACGCGCTCGACCAGGAGATGTTCCTGCGCATCGCGCCCGAGCTCTACCTGAAGCGCCTGGTCGTCGGCGGCTTCGAGCGCGTGTTCGAGATCAACCGCAACTTCCGCAACGAAGGCATCTCGGTCCGGCACAACCCGGAGTTCACGATGATGGAGTTCTACGCGGCGTACTGGAACCACCACGACGTGATGGACTTCACCGAGGCCGTGCTGCGCCACGCCGCGCGCGCGGCCACGGGCTCGGCCTCGCTGACCTACGCGGGCAAGGAAGTGCACCTCGACAAGCCGTTCGAGCGCCTGTCGGTGCGCGACTCGCTGGTCCGCTACGCCGGCCTGGCCGAGGAGCAGACCCGCGACGCCGCAGTGCTGCGCGAGCGCATCCTGGCCGCCGGCGAGGAGGCCCCCGCACACTGGACGATCGCCGAGCTGCAGTTCGGCCTGTTCGAGGCGGTGGTCGAGGCCCAGCTGTGGCAGCCGACGTTCATCATCGACTACCCGGTCGAGGTGAGCCCGCTCGCCCGCGCGTCCGACGCCGACCCGACGATCACGGAGCGCTTCGAGCTGTTCATCACCGGCCGCGAATACGCCAACGGGTTCTCCGAGCTCAACGACGCCGAGGACCAGGCCGCGCGCTTCCAGGCCCAGGTCGCCAACAAGGACGCCGGCGACGAGGAGGCGATGTACTACGACGCCGACTTCATCCGCGCGCTCGAGTACGGCATGCCCCCGACCGGCGGCTGCGGCATCGGCATCGACCGCCTGATGATGCTGCTGACCGACAGTCCGACCATCCGCGACGTGATCCTGTTCCCGGCGCTTCGGCGCGAGGCCTGAGCCCCCGCTTTTCGTTCGAGGGTTTTTCGCGCCGCAGCATTTGACCGCGGCGAAGCGACGCATTACCGTGGTCGCTCCCTTCCCGCCCGGAGGACTGCCATGACCGCGCGTCTGCAGCATCTCGACGAGATCGAGCAATGCATCTGGAGCGAACTCGAACGTTGCGTGGCCCCGCGCCCGCCCCGAGAGGCGGACGAAGGCCGGGAGCCGCACGACCTGCGGGTGGCCGCGCTGGAGACCGAGGACGCGCCCGGGGACGGGGACTCGCCCGGCGTCGTGCTGCGCGAGGTGGACGCGCCGGAGCGCCGGCTCGTCTTCTACACCGACGCACGCGCGCCCGAGGTGCGGCGCCTCGAGTCGCATCCCGAGGGCACGCTGACCTTCCGCAGCCGCCGGCTCGGCTGGCAGCTGCGCATGCGGGTGCGGCTGGCCGTGGAGCGCGACGGCCTGGCCGTGTCGTCGCGCTGGGCCCGCCTGCAGACGCGCGCGGGCGCGGACGACTACCGCG
>DASVLN010000615.1:0-2631 GCA_036384855.1 Burkholderiaceae bacterium
ACTGAGCGGCCCGGCGCGCGACGGCGCTGTTCTCGACCAGGTTCGCGCGGGCAACGTCCCGGAGCACCTGCGGCACGCGAAGGCCGTCACGCTCACCGCTGCGGGCCGACCCGGCAGCGTGACGGTGTGCGTGTTGCCCGACTACCTGGCCGTCGGCAGCGACGACGACTACGTGCTCGTGCCGCTGGGCCTGCGCGCCGCGCTGGCGCTGGCCGCGGAGCTCGGCTTCGAGCTGCCGACCACCCGCGTGGTGGACGCGGTGTACCGGCAGGCGGCGGTCCATCTCGACCCGCGCCCGCTGCCGGCCGGCGACGAGATGCGCTCCACGGCCTACCTGCTGCGCCACAACGCCATCGTGCAGGCCCAGCGCGCCTCGCAGGCCGGCGCGCTGGACGACCTGGAGGCAGGCTCCAAGAAGGACCTGGTGCTCACGCGCCGCCTGTGGGAGATGCCCGGGCGAGTGGCGATCTACGGATGGCACCGGCTCGACGGCACGCCCATCCAGCCGCTCAGCCTGGTGCACGGCGCGCGCTACGCGGACTACAGCCACGGCGTGCGCCTCGTGTGGTCGACCGCGTGGCTGGACGGCCGGCCGCGGCGCCTCGAGGAGCTGCTGTCGCGCCCGCAGACCGCCGGCTGGCTCAGCGACGAGGGCGCGATCCCGCTGCTGGAGCGGCGCGAGGAACTCGTCGCCGCCGCGGATCCTCCCTGAGCCGGCGTTCACAGGCTCTTGCAGCAGCGGAAGCCGAGGTGGTAGTTCGCGTGGCTGCGCGGATCCATCACCCGGCTGCCGTGCCAGAACGGCGCGCGCCAGCGGCACCAGTCCTCGTGCGCGTGGTAGGTGTCGAACACGAACCAGCTGCCCTTCATCTCGGTGACGCCGAGCGTCCGGCTGCCGGCGCCGGCCATCTGCGTGGGATCGAGCGGCAGGTTCATGTGCTCCGCCGCGTTGCCTTCCAGGTCGAAGACGTCGAGCGCGCTGCGGCATCCGGGGAACGCGCCGGCCGGATAGGTGTTGGACCCGCATCCCGCCCAGCTGCCCCCGTTGCAGCTCGGGGTCTTGCGGCCGCCGGTGCCGCAGACGCCGCTGCGCTCGGCGGGGCCGTAGGGCCAGGTGCGGTGCGCCGATTCGGCGCGGTTGTGGGCGCTGCGCATCGCGTCGACCGCGGCTTCGTCGGGGCGTCCGCGGGCGAGGTCGAAGCGGTAGTCCGGCGGCGCGAGCCGGCCCTCGCAGGCGCCTTCCCACTCGTGCGCGTCGCACAGGCGGCGTCCTTCGGCCTGGCAGATCTCCGCGGCTTCGCGGGCGCGGACCCAGACCACCGGGTAGTCGCAGGGCACGTCGGGGAACTCGTACTGGTCGATGCAGGCCTTGGCGTCCTCCGGCCGTTCGCGGGCGGGGTCGTAGAGCGGCGCCATGTGCTTCGCGCCGCACACGCGCTCGAAGCGCGGGTCGTCGTCCGCCAGTCCGGCACGGGCGCGCGCCTCGCGGCACTGCGCCGGCGTCGACGGATGCACCGTCACCGCCGGGTTGCCCTGGCCGATGAAGGGCGAGCGGGCGAAGATCGCGCGGATCGCGGCGAGCTGGCGCTCGTCCAGCCCCTGGATGTCGCGCAAGTCCTCGAAGATCGCCTCGTTGCTCGCGGCGAGCGCCCGCGGCGCCGCGTCGGCGGCGAGCCTGGGCACCGCCAGGCACAGCGCGCCGATCAGCAGGCCGCGGACCGCGAGCCGGATCCTCATCGCGTCGGCGCCTTCTCGAGGACGTAGAAGAAGTCGCGGTCGTCCGCGGCGCCCACGAAGCGCGGCGCGAGGGCGCCGCCGACGCTGCCGTCGAGGACGGCCATCCCGTCCGCCAGGTGCTGGACGCCGAGCCGTCCGTGCTCGGGGACGTAGAGCGCGAGGTAGGTGTGCTCGAGCGCGTTCATGTCGAGGTGCATGGCGTCGCGGCAGCCCAGGGCGAGGAACGCGCGCGCCATGGTTTCGGGCGTGGCGGTGGAGAACCAGCCGTAGATCAGGAAGCGGTGCCGGCCGTCCTCGACGATGCAGGCGCCCGAGCGCAGCGTGCGCTGCTGCTCGTCGACCGATCCCGACCAGTTGCCCGCGCCCCACTGGCCCACCAGCGCGCCCAGGCGGGCCCGACCGAGGCCGTCGCTCTCGACCAGCGGGACGCCGTTCTGGCGGGCGAAGCGCAGGGTCGAGGCCGCGGGCGCGGCCGCGCCGGGCCAGGTGTGCAGGTCGATCCGGCCGTCGGCCGTCGCGTACAGCGTGGACAGCCCGGGCTGCAGGGTGCTGAACACGACGCCCTGTTCCACGAAGCCGTAGTGGCTCGCGTGGTTCACGGTGGCCAGCCGGCCGTAGCGGAACGCGCCGTGCTCGCGCTTGAAGCCGCCCGCGAAGGTGGCGACCAGGCGCGCGGCGTCTGCCGGGTCCACGAGGCCGGTGCGCACCAGCGGGGCGGCCGAGTCGATGCCGTCGGGGCCCGGGCTGGCCGCGTCGCGCATCGCCTGCGGAGCCCGCTCCGACCAGCCCAGGCGCGGATGGTCGGTGCCGATCGCGAAGCCGAGCTCGAAGCGCGCCAGGTCGAAGGCGACGAAGTAGTCCAGCGCGTCGGCCTCGACCGGATCGGCGTGCCAG